>JAEXTI010000397.1 GCA_023406965.1 Chloroflexota bacterium | reverse complement strand
GTGCGCCTGTATGCGCCGGTGATCCCCAGCAAGATCATCGCGGTGGGGCGCAACTATGCGGAGCACGCCAAAGAGCAGAATGTGGAAGTGCCGGAAATGCCTTTGATCTTCCTCAAGCCGCCCTCATCGATCATTGGACCGGGGGATAAAATTGTCCTGCCGCCGCAGTCGCAGCGGGTGGAGCACGAGGGAGAACTGGCGGTGGTGATTGGCAAGGCGGGGCGCTGGATTGCGGCGGAGAAGGCCCTGGAGCACGTTTTTGGATATACCTGCGCCAATGATGTGACGGCGCGCGATTTGCAGCGCCGGGACGGGCAATGGACTCGCGGCAAGGGCTTTGACACGTTCTGTCCGTTGGGACCGTGGATTGAAACCGAACTGGACCCGGCGGATGCCCTGGTGGCCTGCCGGGTGAACGGTGAAATGCGGCAGATGGCCTCAACGCGCGAAATGGTGTTCACCATTCCGCAGTTGATTGCCTTCATCTCTTCTGTGATGACTTTGCAGCCGGGCGACGTGATCCTGACGGGAACTCCGGCGGGGATTTCACCCCTGGAAGATGGCGATTCGGTTGAGGTGAGCGTGGAGGGGATTGGCGAACTGCGCAATCCGGTGGCGAAGGAATAGAAAACACATTCGTCGTAACAAAAAACGGGCGCTTTCGCGCCCGTTTTTGTTACTCGAAAGAGGGATTATTCTTGCGCCAGGCCGAGGCTGGTGAACGAAGCAGCAAAGAAGGTGTCCTGAACGATGGAGAGGAACTCCAGGTCGGCGGGTTCGGCGACGATAAACAGGCGGCCCCAGGAGGCGTTGCCTTCTGCTTCGATGCAGGTTTGCAGTACCAGTTGGCCGTTGCCATTGTAAATATGATAGAACAAATCGGTGGCGGAGAGTTTGCTTTGCGTGGCGGTGTCAACAAAGTCTGAGTAGGGGCTGGTGGGCTGTAAGGCCTGGTAGCGCTCTACCGCGGTGATCTGGAAGAAAGCTGTGCGGCCATCGCCGTACACGACGGTCAAGAACTGTCCGGCTTCCAAAGCGGAGAAGTGCGCTCCGGCGAGGGTATTGTGGGCCAGCAGCCCGGTGGTGCCGTAGTCGGAAGCCAGGGCGAACTGGGTGAGGACTTCGGGCTGGCTGGACACAAACCCGGCGTCTCCGGCGGGCTGTTGGACCACCGGCAGGGCAAATACGCTGCTGGCATAAACGCCGGCTACCTGGTTGGCTGTTCCAGCGGGCAGGGTAGCCACAAATTCATTGAGGGTGACGACGGGAGCAGTGCCGGCGGCAAGCGCAGGGGTGAGGTTGGAGAGCAAAATCACCACCCCGATGAGAACCGCTAGCAAGACTTTCCGAAAATTGTGCATTTCTGTTCCTGATTACGTCGATTATTAGTAGAAATAAAGTTATATTTCGGTTTGTATTTTAGTTATTAATTAGTATTTATGGAAGACCAATCAGGAGGCTGTAAGGACCCTGTAAGGAGTCCTCGGCTTGATGTTGTGAATGCGGAACCTATCACGGCAAATCACAGAGAGCCCGAAGCAGTTACAACGAGGGTAAGAAAATACTGGTATAATTTGTGGCGAAGTGTGGTTTCCACCCAGTCTTTTGACGAGGAGTTAGTACGTATGTCTGGTCACTCAAAATGGGCGACGATTAAACGCAAAAAAGGCGCTGCAGATGCAAAACGAGGCGCAGTATTCACCCGGATAACCCGGGAATTGGTGATGGCAGCCCGCGAAGGCGGGGGAGATCCGGACTCCAATTTCCGCTTGCGTTTGGCAGTGGATAAAGCTCGGGCAAGCAATATGCCCAAGGACAACATCGAACGGGCCATTAAGCGCGGAACCGGCGAAGCCAAAGACGGCGTTGTGTTTGAGCAGGTTTTCTATGAAGGCTACGGCCCGCACGGTGTGGCAATCATGATCGAATGCGTCACGGAAAACAAGAACCGCACCGTGGCCGAGGTCCGGCACTTGCTCAGCCGCTCTGGCGGGAACCTGGGCGAGGCTGGATCGGTGGCCTGGCAGTTCAACCGCGTGGCCTACTTCTCGCTTCCGGCCGCGGGGGTGAACTTTGACAAGGTATTCGAAGTGGCCGTGGAAGGCGGCGCCGAGGACGTGAGTCAGGACGAGGATTCTATTGAAATCGTCGCTCCGGTCGAGAACTTCAAGACCCTCACCGACGCGCTGCGGGCAGCCAAATTCACGCCCGAGGAAGCCGAACTGCGCATGATCGCGACCAATGAAATGGAATTGTCTGTGGAACAGACGATGCAGGTCATGCGAACCATCGACTCGTTGGAAGAATTGGATGACGTGCAAAACGTATATCACACGATGAAATTCTCCGACGAAGTGATGGCTGCTTTGGAGAGCGCGGAAGACTAACCGGGTATGCTGGTCCTGGGGATTGATCCCGGCACAGCTACGACGGGATATGGCCTGGTGCGTGAGACAGAGCAGGGCGACCTGGTTCTGATTGAATACGGCGCCATCCTGACTCCCGCGGGTATGCCCCAGGAAGAACGTTTGCAAATGCTCTACGATCGTCTTAATGAGATCATCCTTCTCCACCATCCCGATTGCGGGGCGGTGGAGAAGTTGTTTTTCCGGCGCAATGTCACCACAGCCATTTCGGTGGGGCAGGCGCGAGGAGTGATCTTGCTGGCGATGGCACAGCATCACATGCCGGTGGCTGAATACACACCGATGGAAGTGAAGCAGGCGGTGAGCGGGTACGGCGGAGCGGATAAGCACCAGGTGCAGGTGATGGTGCAGGCCTTACTGCGCATGGACAAACTGCCCAAACCGGATGATGCCGCCGATGCGCTGGCGATTGCCATTTGCCACCAGCACAGCGCCCGGATGAGCGGTTGGGGGCTACCGGCATGATTACCAGCACAAGCAATGAGCGGGTCAAGGCCATCCGGCGGCTGCAGGAGCGCAAAGGCCGCCTGGAAAGCGGGCTGTTCTACCTGGAAGGGCTGCGCATTGTGGGCGAAGCGCTGGAAGCGGGCGCCGAGGTGGAGACATTGGTGTTTGCCGCCGAGCTGCTGCGAAGCGAATTTGGGCAAAAGCTGGTAGAAGAGTTTGGCGCGCGGGGCGGGCAGGTGCTGGAGGTGAGCCGGGAGGTGTTCGAGCGGTTGGCGCTCAAGGACGGGCCGCAAGGGATTGCCGCCGTGGTGCGCCAGCGCTGGACAAGCCTGGAGGAGGTCCGCGTGGCGCCGGGAAGGCCCTGGGTGGCGCTGGATTCGGTGGCCGACCCTGGCAACCTGGGCACCATCTTGCGCACCAATGATTCGGTGGGCGGGCAAGGGGTGATTCTGCTGGACCAATCCACCGACCCTTACGACCCCTCGGCGGTGCGCGGCAGCATGGGCGCGCTGTTTGACCAGAAGATTGCGCGTTGCAACCTGGAAGAATTTGCCGCCTGGAAACAATCCAGCGGCGCGCCCGTGGTGGGTACTTCGGGGGCAGCGCAGATGGATTATCACGAATACCGTTACCCGGCTGGGCTGGTGCTGTTGATGGGCAGCGAGCGACAGGGCTTGCAGGAACGCCATCTGGCGCTGTGCGATGCCCTGGTGCGCATCCCGATGGTGGGGAAAAGTGATTCGCTCAACCTGGCTGTGGCGACGGCGGTGACACTCTATGAGATTTTCAACCAGCAGCGAGACGCAGGAGGAAGACCATGATCGCAATTGTCCAAGGACCAGTGGCCGCCCTGACCGAGGGGACGCTGGTGGTGATGGTAGGCGGGGTGGGTTTGCAGGTGCATGTGACGGCCCAGACGCGGGCCAAGGCACGCATCGGTGAACACGTCTCACTGCATACGCACCTGGTGGTGCGCGAGGATTTATTGGCCCTGTATGGCTTTGAGGTGGAAACCGAGCGCGAGTTCTTCATCCTCCTGCTGGGGGTGAGCGGGGTGGGGCCGCGCATTGGGCTGGCTATCCTTTCGACGCTTTCTACCGATGCCATTCGCCGGGCGGTGTTGAGTGAGCAGGCGGATGTGTTTGCGCGGGTGCCTGGCGTGGGCAAGCGTAACGCCCAAAAGATTCTCTTGCACCTGCAGGGCAAGATCAAGGGGGACGGGTTGGAAGCAGTGAGCGGCGTGAGCGATACAGACGAAGCTGTTTTGGATGCGCTGACCAGCCTGGGCTACAGCGTGGTGGAAGCGCAGGCGGCGCTGCAATCTATCCCGCGGGATGCTCCGCCGGATGTGGAAGAACGATTGCGGATTGCGCTGCAGTTTTTCTCGTAAACATGGTTTGTAAAGGGTGAAACTGGACAATTGTATACCTTTCAGGTATGATAGGTTCACAAATCGGTTCAATCGGAAATTTAGTGGGTGCGCCCGAATTGCCACGTGGAGGTTCAATGTCAGATCTGGTTCAAAAGCTCAGCAGTGAATTACAAGAAAAAATCCAAACTTACCAGCCCGAGCTTGAAGTACGTGACCTTGGGACGGTAATCGAGGCGGGGGATGGCATTGCCCGCGCGGACGGATTGGCGAAAGTGCGCTCGCAAGAACTGGTTGAGTTTGAGAATGGGGTCATGGGGATTGCCTTCAGCCTGGAACGCGAATCGGTGGGTATCATCATCCTGGGTGATTACACATCGGTAAGAGAAGGCATGCTGGTGCACTCCACCGGGCGCATTGCCTCGGTGCCGGTTGGCAACGGCTTGATTGGGCGCGTAGTGAATGCATTGGGCGAGCCGGTGGACGGCAAGGGAGCCCTGGATTTTAGCGCTTACCGTCCGATCGAACGCATTGCGGCCGGCGTGATTGCCCGCCAGGATGTGGATACGCCCGTTCAGACGGGCTTGAAGGCCATCGATGCGATGATCCCGATCGGGCGAGGGCAACGCGAACTGATCATTGGCGACCGCCAGACGGGCAAATCGGCCATCGCCATTGATACGATCATCAATCAAAAGGGCAAAGGCATTGTTTGTGTCTACGTCGCCATTGGTCAGAAGAAATCGACCGTGGCACGCACGGTTGCCTTGCTGGAACGCTACGGGGCGATGGAGCATACCGTGGTGGTGATGGCGGCAGCGGATGAGACGGCGGCCATGCAATATATTGCCCCGTACTCGGGCTGTGCCATTGGCGAGGAGTTTATGGAGCAGGGCAAGGATGCCCTGGTGGTTTATGACGATTTGAGCAAGCACGCCTGGGCTTACCGGCAGGTATCCCTGCTTCTGCGGCGCCCGCCGGGTCGCGAGGCGTATCCGGGCGACTTGTTCTACTTGCACTCGCGACTTCTCGAACGCGCCGTGCGCCTGGCCGACAAGTACGTGATTGTCCCGGCGAATTTCTCGGGCGAGACGGCCCTGGCCGGCGAGAGCGTAGACGGTCAGGTTTACGACGGCCCAATTTCGAAACATCATGCAGAAGAGGCGTTGAAGCGGATGTCCTCGCCGGAGAACTGCAAGGTGGTGAAGGTGCAGGGCAGCGGCGGCTCCCAGACCGCTCTGCCGATCATCGAGACCTTGCTGGGCGACGTGTCGGCTTACGTGCCGACCAACGTGATTTCGATCACAGATGGGCAGATCTACCTCGAGTCCGACCTGTTTAACGCGGGCATCCGCCCGGCGATCAACGTGGGCATCTCGGTTTCGCGGGTGGGCGGCTCCGCCCAGACCAAAGCCATCCGCCAGGTGGCCGGGCGCTTGCGCCTGGACATGGCTTCCTACCGCGCCCTGGCGGCTTTTGCGCAATTTAGCGATAGCCTGGATAAAGCTACCCAGACGCAATTGGTGCGCGGGCAGCATTTGCAGGAGATGCTCAAGCAGGCCCAATACGAGCCGGTGTCTTTGGAGAACGAAGTGATGGCCTTGTTTGCCGGCACGAACGGCTTCACCGACCAGATCCCGCTGGAGAAGATGCGCGCCTGGGAGCAAGGGTTTATCCGCTACATGGAAACCAGCCATCCGGAAATCGGCAAGAGCATTCTTGAGAACAAACGCATCCTGGAGGATGTGGAAGTCAAACTGCGAGAAGCGGTTCAGGCTTATAACGCGACCTGGTTGACGGCTTAAGCGGGGTACTGATGCCATCGACGCGAGAACTTCGGCTCCGCATCCGGAGCATCAAGAACCTGGCTCAGGTGACCAAGGCCCTGGAGACCGTTAGCGCCAGTAAGGTGCGGCGGGCCGTCCAGGCGAATAAGGCCACCCAGCCGTATTCAGAAAAAGCATGGAAGGTGCTGGTGCACCTAGCCCGCCAACCCGGGCACAACAGCCTGCACCCGTTGCTGGCTGAACGGAAATTGGATGGGCGCGTGCTGGTAGTGATGATCAGTAGTGACCGTGGGTTGGCTGGGTCGTACAATGTCAATATCTTGCGGGAAACGCTGGAATATTTCCGTGAGTTCGAATACCCTATCTCTTATGTGGCAGTAGGCCGGAAAGGTCGCGACCTGTTGATCCGGCGGCGGAAGGATGTGATTGCGGATTTTAGCAACCTGCCTACTCCGCTGGCATTCAATGATGTCTCCGCGATTGGCAGACTGGTGGTTGACGATTTCCTGGCGGATAAATTCGATGCGGTTTACGTGGCTTCCACCCGGTTTATCAACATGGTGAAACAAACCCCAGAAATTACTCAACTACTTCCGCTGCGGGTGACTTACGGAGAGGATCACGACCCGGCAACGACTCACGCCACAAAATCAGTGTTCACTTATGAGCCTGATCAGAACGAACTGTTGTCGGAAATCGTCCCGCGTTTTACGGCGCTACAGATCTACCAGGCCATTCTTTCGTCTCAAGCCAGTGAACATGCGGCCCGAATGGTGGCCATGCGCAACGCAACCGATAACGTGAAGGATCTGGTTGGGTCTTTGCAGCTTGAATATAACAAGCTGCGCCAATCGATGATTACCAGTGATATGTTGGATATTGCCGGCGGCGCCAACGCCCTGGCGCAGGATTAACTTGGAGGTGGGCATGCAGCAAGAAGCAATGGGTCGGATCGTTCAAATCCAGGGAGGTGTTGTGGATGTTTCCTTCCCTGCCGATGATATGCCGGAGATTTATGAAGCAGTCACGGTTGAGCGCGACAATGCGCAACCGTTGGTGCTGGAAGTGCAGAAGTTTCTGGGCGACAACTGGGTGCGCTGCGTAGCGATGGACTCGACGGACGGATTGCAACGCGGCGTCCCTGCGGCGCGTACGGGCGCGCCTATCAGCGTGCCGGTTGGGCTTGCCACCTTGGGGCGAATTTTTAACGTTTTGGGGCAGCCGATCGACAATGCCGGGCCTGTGACCAGCGATCTGAATTACCCCATTCACCGGCCTGCGCCTTTGTTTGAAGAGCAGTCTACGCGCACCGAAGTGTTTGAAACCGGCTTGAAGGTCATCGACCTGATTGCCCCCTTTACCAAGGGCGGTAAAACCGGCATCTTCGGCGGGGCAGGCACCGGCAAGACCGTTATCCTGATGGAATTGATCCGATCGATTGCGGCGGTGCACAAAGGCAACTCTGTGTTTGCCGGGGTGGGTGAACGCACCCGCGAGGGCACGCAGTTGTACCGCGAAATGATCGAGTCGGGCGTGATGAAGGACACCGTGATGGTGTTTGGCCAGATGAACGAGCCGTCCGGCGTGCGCCTGCGCGTAGCCTTGACCGGGCTGTCGATGGCGGAGTATTTCCGCGATCAAGGCCGAGACGTGCTGCTGTTCATTGATAACATCTTCCGCTTTACCATGTCTGGGTCGGAGGTTTCGGCGCTGCTGGGACGCATGCCCTCGGCGGTGGGTTATCAGCCGACCCTGGCGACCGAGATGGGTGAGTTGCAAGAACGAATTACTTCGACCAAGCAGGGCTCGATCACTTCGATGCAGGCGGTGTACGTGCCCGCCGACGATTACTCCGACCCCGCCCCGGTGGCGACCTTTACCCACCTGGATGCGACTCTGGCGTTGGACCGGGCCATTGTGGAAAAGGGCATTTACCCGGCGATCGACCCCCTGGTATCTACCTCCCGCATTTTGGACCCGAACATTGTCGGTGACGAGCACTACCGAACCGCGCGCGAGGCACAGCGCCTGTTGCAGCGCTATAAAGATCTGCAGGACATTATCGCCATTCTGGGCTTTGACGAGCTGAGCGAGGACGACAAGTTGATCGTATCGCGGGCCCGCAAGGTGGAGCGTTTCTTCTCACAGCCTATGTTTGTGGCGGCCCAGTTCAACGGCGTGCCGGGTGTTTACGTGCCGCTGCGCGAGACGGTGCGTGGTTTCCGCGAGATTTTGGATGGCAAGCACGACGATTTGCCCGAGCAAGCTTTCTACCTGGTCGGTACGATCGACGAGGCCGTGGCGCGGGCGAAAGAGTTGAATAGCTAGGAGAAGGAGCCGCAAATGCCTATCCGCTGTGAAATTGTCTCGCAAGACCGGATCGTCTACTCAGGCGATGCTGATATGGTCATCCTGCCGGGCGGGGATGGGGTGATGGGTATTCTCCCGCACCACACGCCGCTGCTGACGGTGTTGCAGTATGGCATCATCCGGGTGCGCGAAGGCAGCCAGGAGAGCGTGTTTACCGTGGCCGGTGGGGTGGCGGAGGTGCAACCTGACCAGGTGACCGTGCTGGCGGATGCGGCAGAAAACATCAACGAGATCAACCTGCAACGGGCCGAAGAGGCGCGCGTGCGGGCCGAACAGGCCTTGAAGGCAGGCGCCGGCAAGGATACCGACTCCTATCTCAAGATTCAAGCAGCGCTGAAGCGCTCTAATTTGCGCATCGACGCGGCACGCCGTTACAAGCGCGCTCGATAATTTTTCAATAAACAAATTCGCCGCCAATGAGTATTGGTGGCGAATTTGTTTATTGCTGTGTTGATTGTCCTGTCGAATCTCGCCTCGCCGCTACAGGATGCCTTTCAGGTTTAATGGAAGTTGCCGTGGTCGGGTTTCATCAGGCCGATTCCCAATTGATCGCTTTGGATTTGGGTGATCTTAAACCTTAATAAAATGTAATCTGCCACGGGCACTTTTTTTCGTGAAAACTGATACAATTCAGGCATACTTTTAGAAAGGGATTTGTAACCGATGCCTTCATTATTTACCCGAGAGTTAGGAATTGACCTGGGGACATGTAATACGGTGGTCGTCGAAGGCAACCAGGTGCTGGTCGAAGAGCCGACCGTGGTGGCGATTGTCGTAAATGAACAGAAAATCGTAGAAACGGGCAAAGCTGCCCGGGATATGTATGGACGCGTGTCTGACACGCTTGAAGTGGTGCGCCCACTGCGTAATGGCGTGATTGCCGAATACGAGATTACCGAGAAGCTGCTCAAACGCACGGTGCGCAACGTGGCTGGAGCGATGATGTTGTTCCCGCCGCGGATCATGCTGACCGCGCCGTATGGAATTACGAGCGTGGAAAGTCGCGCCGTGCACGAGGCCGGGTTGGGAGCTGGGCCGCGCGAGGTGTATATCGTCCCCCAGCCACTGGCTGCTGCTTTGGGCGTGGATTTGCCTATTATGACCCCATCGGGCAATATGATCCTGCTGCTGGGCGGGGGTACCTTCCAGGCGGCGGTGCTGGCCATGAACGATATCGTGCGCGCTGAGACGCTGCGCACCGGCGGGCTGCGCATGGACGATGCCATTGCAGATTACGTGCGCAAGAAATACGGCGTGATCATTGGCCAGCCGACAGCGGAGCAATTGAAAATCAAAATCGGCGCGGCGGTGCCGCAAGAAATTCAACAGACCATGGAAGTTCAGGGCCAGGACCAGGTGACCGGTTTGCCGCGACCTGTGGCGTTGACCTCCGACGATATTGTCGACGCGCTGCAGGAACCGCTTCAGGAACTGGTGAATTGTGCCCGGCGCGTTTTGGAGCGCACTCCGCCGGAATTGATCGCTGATATCATCGATCGAGGCGTAGCCTTATGTGGCGGGGTGGCCTTGATGCGAGGCATCGACAAGTATCTGACAAAGGCGCTGGGCATTCCAGCCTACCAGGTGGATAATCCGACCACCTGCACAGCCGAGGGGGCGGCGCGAGCGCTGGGAATGCGCGCGGCGCTGTCGCGCAGTTTGATGCCGACATAAGATCATCAAAAACAATCCCGGCAAACGCGTGGCGTTCGCCGGGATTGTTTTTGATGGGAGATGTGGATCAGTCCAGGTAATAGGTCATGCGCTGCAGGTATATGATGGGGTCGATATACTGCACGTGAACGTGGTCGGGGACGTTGAGGGTGATGGACGCGTAGTTGAGAATGGCGCGCACTCCGGCTTCGACCAGTTGATCAGTCACAGCCTGGGCCGCGGGGACAGGCACGGTGAGCATGGCGATTTTGATCTTTTTCTCACGCAGGACGGGCACCAAATGGGCCGAGTCCTGAACGGTGAGCGGACCGATGCGAGTACCGATGTGGGCGGGGTCATTGTCAAAGATGAGGGTGACCCGGAAGCCGTGCTGGCCAAAACCCGGGTAGTTGGCGATGGCGTGACCCAGGTTGCCCGCGCCAACAAGGGCCAGGGGCCAGACGCGATCCACCTTGAGGATTTGCTGGAGTTGATGAACGAGGTAGGGGACAGAATAGCCTTTTCCCTGTTTGCCAAATTCGCCATACTGGGAGAGGTCTTTGCGGATTTGCGCCGCCGAGACGCCCACAATGTCGCCCAGTTCCTGGGAGGAGGTTGTGTGAATGCCACTAAGCTGCATGTGCTCCAGGGCCTGCAAGTAGCGCGGTAAGCGCCCGACGACAATATCTGGTATATCTCGATCTGTCATGCTTTACCTCAAAATCAGCCCTTTTCACCATAGGTGTTGCAGCCCATTGAAAGGCGGCTCTCTCACCCCAAACAAGGGACCTGCCATGCCAATTCCTGGAGACCCTGAAAGCTTAGGATAAGCAGAAATCGTATTTACTTTATCATAAATGATAGATTAGTGTAAATAGTCACAAGTATGAAAAAAGGGTGATAGATGTTAAAAAAAGCACACCAGGCGCGATGAGTCCGCAGATATTCGATCGATTCGCCTAACCTTCAGAAGGCTGTTTGCCCAGCCAGGTTGGCTGCGGGGCGGGGTCGGGAGCAGTGAGATTTGTCCAATCGCCCTTCCACAGGAAGATGATGCCCAGCACCGAGATCACCAGACTGGACCACAGGGTGACCCCAGCCGGCAAGCCCAGGATCAGCGAAAGCGAATCGCGCACACCGTCATAGGCGGCGTGATACACCGTGGCGACCGCCAGGCTGCGGCTGCGAGCCCAGATGTAGGCAAAGACAACCGCGTGGAGGATGGCAGGGATTGCGGAAACGAGCAGCATGGTGATGCCCACAATAAGGGCCGAAAGCCACGCCGGAATTCCTGTATCAGCCGCGGACGCAATTCCAGTCCGCACGGCGGGGATGAGAAGAGCCGGCAGGTGCCACGCCCACCAGATGATGGCGTGGATGGTCACGGCTTTGCGCGCGCTTGTGCGACGGGCGATGCGGGGCAGCATGTAGCCGCGCCAGCCAAACTCCTCGCCGAAACCAGGGATCAGGGTGATCAGCGGGAGCACTACCAGCAAGATCCACTTAGAGTTGTTCACATCGCCCGGGGCGATGCTGCCCGTGATGGCGCGCACCAACGTGGGAAAGATGAAGAGCAGCGCTACCAGGCCAAGCACGATCAGGTGCTGCTTCCAGTTTCCCCAGCGCCAGCCGGCGCCGGCAAAACCATCACGAAAGACGAACCGCCCGGCGATGTAGGTTGCTACGGTGACCATCACCATCGCGATTCCGTTCAGGACCATCGTGGAGGTGAAGGTATTGGCCCAGATGGCACTGACGATCAGAAACGGCCAGGAGAGCCCAAACACGATCAATAGGTACAGTCCCAGCGAGAATGGGCGGGATGCAGAAGGGTTGCTCGTCGAATTCATGATGATTTCCTTTAGTTGATATGTTGTATGGACAATTACATGAAAGTATAGCGAGATACCCTAAAAAATGCAATCGACAGTGAACTGAACTCAGGGAAATAGACAGAAAAAGAAAGCACCTCCTGCGACAATAGAAGCAGGAGGTGCTTTTTAGAGTAAAGGTATTAGCTGGGGGTTAATCGTCGCTTCTGCCCATGAGCAAGAAGGCGTAATACATTAGGGTCGAGATGGCCTGTACGGCGGCGGCAACGTAAGTGAGGGCGGCGGCATTGAGCACGCTGTTGACCCCGCCCATGTTGGTGGCGTAGACCATGCCGCTGTCGGCCAGGATGGCCTTGGCGCGGCGAGAGGCGTCAAACTCGACGGGCAGGGTGACCAGGGCAAAGGCCGCGGTGGCGCCAAACAGCGCCAGGCCAACCCAGGCCACGGTGTTGCCCAAGAGAAAGAGGCCAGCCAGGAAGATGATGGGGCCGAGCCAGGAGCCGATTTGCACAGCAGGAACGATGGCGGTGCGGATGGTCAAGGGCATGTAGCCTTGCGCATGTTGGATGGCATGCCCGGCTTCGTGGGCGGCAATGCCCGCGGCGGCAACGCTGTTGGAGGCATATACCTCGCGGCTCAAACGCAGGACGCGTTTGGCGGGGTCGTAGTGATCACTGAGGAAGCCTTGCACGGGTTCCACTTCTACATCGTGCAGACCGTTGTAATCCAGAATGCGCCGGGCCACTTCAGCACCTTTCATGCCGCTCATGTTGGCGACGCGCGAGTACTTCTTGATGCTGCCCTGGACGCGGAACTGGGCCCAAAATCCCAGCAGCAGCGCGGGTAAGCTGAACAAGAGGTAAAGGCCGTAACCGGCAAAAAATCCGTCCATTGACACTCACTCCTTCGTTAACAATAAAACTTTTCAGGTCACTGCTGCACAGGTGTTAAACAGGTCACCGGCGAGCAGTTACATTTCTTTTTTCCTTGGATTAACTTTACCTGAAGAATATAAGAGAGAAATTAGAAAGGTGTATAGATTGTATAAAGAAAACCCTGGGATTACCAGGGTTTTGTGTGGCGCGCCTGCCGGGACTCGAACTCGGGCTTCCACCTCCGGAGGGTGGCGTGATGTCCACTTCACTACAGGCGCGTACGTATGTGTATTATACCCCGAGACGGGGGTGTGGGCAAGGAATCGAGAAAACCAGGCCCAGGGCTATTCGCAACGTACTGCCAACTGCCCTGCGCCGGCGTGAAGAACCCACCCCGGCGCTGCGCAAACCATCGTCGGGAGGGGAAAACTATTTTTTAAGGGGATAGGCAGTCGCAGCGCGACTGCCTATCCCCTTACCCCCGGAAAGAGGCAAGATACTTTGCGAATCAAGCCGCGGCGCCTGGCGAAAGGCTGACCAGTTCGGCGCGCAGGCGTTCGATGGTGGCGTTGTTGCCACCTTCATCGCCCAGGCGGGCCAGTTGGCGCTTCTTATGCGCCAATTCGGCGCACACCTGGTAGAAACGGCGAGTGGTGCGGAAGTTGGGGCTGCCCAGCGCGGTGAGCCCAGCCAAGTAGCTCTTGGTCGAGGAACAGGCCGTCTCGTACTGGCGCGGGGTGAGCGTGCCCAGGGTGATTTCATCTTTCAAGAACTCGGCCAGCCACATCTTCTCGCGCAAGATCATGGCGACTCCGAACAAGAACAACAGCAGCCAACCAGACCAATCGACGAAGAAACCGAGCAACATGCCCACACCGGAGGCCAGAGTGGCGAGAGTGTTGTGCAGGGCATGGGTAAAGATGGCTCCACCCAGCCCCACCAATGGGGCGGCGATCTTAACCAGCCAGTGGGGGTTCATGCGGGCAATGGCCAGGCCGATGCCAAACAGGGCGGTGTAGGCGGGATGCTGCCAGCCTACCAGGATGACGCGAACGAAGGTGAGGGTGAAAATCCCCTCCCAGCCGCCTTCCAGGTAGCCGTAGGTGTAGATGTAATAGGCGTTTTCGGTGGCGGCAAAGCCCAGGGCAGTGATCCCGGCATAGACCATGCCGTCCAGAATGGAATCGAATTCGTGCCGGGCGAGAAGAAAGACCATCAGGACGGCAAAACCTTTGAGGATTTCCTCAACGACGGGGGCGATGATGGAGCCGGAAGTTAACTCTGTGGCGGTTTCTGAACCGGTGATGACGTAAATACCGAGGCCGAGGACGGTATTGATGATGAAAGCGCCCCCGGCTGCGACCACGGCGCCCCAAGTGAAAACCCCGCCCAGCAGGATTTTGGGCTCTTTCTCATAGCGGTCCAGCCAGTTGATGATGCCGGCAAACAGCAACATCGGCGCAAAACCTAAGAAAATGGAAGCCAGCACGGCCATCAAGCACCTCTATTTGGACAGATAGAGGTAATGATACCAGACAAAAAGCGGCCAGGAAAAAATGATTAGCTCCGGATATTTTCCCCGGGGTCATTCCGTCTGGGAGGAGTAACCATCCGCGCCTCCCCGCTCGGGTACAGATTAGCTTGGTGATGTTTGGATATATCTCCGTTCACATCCTGTGTGCGAAAAAACAAAGCGATGATGAAATCTTCGGTGGTCATGAGGTTGCTCCTTTTGTTTTAATGTACCTCATGATTTTTTTGCCCCGAGCTGGATTTTTTATATAGCGACATATATTTTGCCTTGAATACGAACTTCACTCCTGAGAAAGAGCGGACGCCTGACAATGGTCTATCACTGAACATCCTTGAAATCGTACATGCGGCCAATTTTGTGCCTTGAGTGGCAATGAAAGGCAGTTTGAAGTTTTCTCAACCCTTAAAACCACCCTGTTCTAAGGCATTTTGGTGCGGAAAAAGGCATTTTATGTCGAAGGTAACTTTACAAACTAAAATACACTTATCTTCGTGAGCTCCAGCGAACAGTGCATTCTGCATGCCGGCACACTGAACGGCTAGCGAGCGAAAGTAGAATTGAGTTTGCCGAGCGCAAACCAATACCGTATTCATTCACTCGGTAAGCAGCTTGCCCAGCGTGCATGGACTCACTTGTCTGTGAACAAGTTGTTCGCTTGTAGGATACATTGAGAGGTGGGTGTAAACAGGAGATCGTCCCCAAACAGGATAGCGACTTCCTCGTACAGCCAGGGCGGACTCTCCAAGACTGGAGTTTTGGAGAGTCGAGAACACGCAAGCGAAATGCAACCGGTAAGCTGCTGATGTATTCGTGACTGTCCCGATCATGAAATAGCCATTTGTTGGTCACAAAGGAGGAATTGGTTACAAGTGTGTAACCTGATGACTGTAATCTGTTAGCAAGGCTACGGCGCGCCGACCACATGGCCCGCATAGGCGAGCTGGTTTTCGGGTGACCAGAAGGTAGAGTTTTCAGAAAGCGAGACTGCGGTTGTCGATTTCAGCATGGTTGTTATGGGCTGGTTTTCCTGCGCACAACCGCTTATTATCTGGGCCGGTTCGCCTTCTGGCAGGGCAACAAAGCGCTTAATTGAGCATAAAGCTTTCTCTGTGTGCAAGGTAGGAATAGACGCCTGTAAACGCCTATACGAGGCGACAGGATGTCCTATGTTGATTGGTTCGCCGCAGCATAGCCGTGCTCCAGGCAGTGTGTTCTGATCCATGTGAACAGGGTGCATTTCCCACGCAGGGGTTCTTAGAAACTGGCTTTTCAAACAGCTTACCTGGTTGCTGGAACTTGTTTGAGCTTTGTATTCTGGGCGCATGGGAACAGTTCTTTGGTAACCAGGATTGCCTTTGCCAGGTTGTTGAGGGCAGGTATCAAGTAGGCATATTCTATGCGAGATATCCTCAGCCCAATCCGTCGCTTTCATGGTTGGAGTAAGTTCTCTTCTTGCGCCAGTTTTGAAGGTGTGTGGAAGATGGTACACACGCTCTCGGTAAATTTGTGGACAGCTCTCATTTGCAAGCAGCCGGCTAACGGGAGTGCAGGTTTTGGCTTTCCGGCAAGCTGGGTTTCGAGATTACAAGAACACGTTCAAATGTGTGTTCTCGATAGATAAGTTATCTTCGGTGTTAATTACCCATTTCAGTGCTAAAAATAGAAAAAAAATGGTGTTTTGAGGGAGTGTAGGCACACCAAAACTACTTTTGTATAAATTCAATGAAAGAAAGCGACTGATATGGTGATTCTGTAGGAAGGTTGAGGGGAAAGACTTTGACCAAACGTTGGTTTCTTCGAGGGAAAGATAAATCTCTAGGTGAGATAGATAGCGATAGGTTGGATCTTTAGATATTCGATGCAGCAACAGCTACGCGTTTCCAAATGGGAGGGAGTGAGTATTAGATGGGTTGACACTAGAATACACCTGGTATCTTCCAACCTCCCCCATTTTCTTTGAAAATGGGGGAGGAGGTAGAGCGTATGCCGATTCATGCGGGAAGATGTGGGAGGGAGAAGAGGATTGTTGTCTATTGCCGCCTGGTTTCGCCGAGGGTGACGGTGAATGTTTCCTCAGAGCGACCACGCATGACGGTAAGGGGCACTTCGTCGCCCGGCTGATAGGCGTAAAGCACGTTCAGGAAAGAAGTGCTATCATCCAGCCGGGTATCGCCGATTTTGACGATGATGTCGCCACGCTGGAGTCCGGCTTTGGCGGCGGGGCTGCTGGCCACTACATCGGTAAGGTACACGCCCCATTCGGCGGGCAGATCATAACGGGCTGCGATGTTGGGATTGATGGCCTGCCATTGCGCCCCGAGATACGGCCGGGAGAAGTACCCTTGTTGGATGATCTGTTCGGCCACCACGGCAGCGGTATTGGTCGGGATGGCGAACCCGAGACCTTCGGCTACCGTGCCGCTCTGGCTGTTGCGAACCACCAGGGTGTTGATGCCGATTACCTCGCCGGCCAGGTTGAGCAGCGGGCCGCCTGAATTGCCCTGATTAATGGCGGCATCCGTTTGGATGAGGTTCTCGATCTGGTAGCCGTAGCCGGTGTCGATGGAGCGGCCTGTGGCGCTGACAACGCCGGTGGTGACCGTGTTCATGAACTCGCCCAGGGGCGAGCCGATGGCGATGACGGTTTCACCGGGGTCCATCTCATCGGAATTGCCCAGGGTGACCCAGGCCGGGGCTGCGGACTCGGTTTTCAAAACAGCCAGGTCGGCGTATATGTCGGTGCCGACGAGCGAGGCGGCTACCTGGGTTCCATCTGATAAGATTACGGACAGTTCGGTGGCTTCTTCAACTACGTGATTGTTGGTGAGCAAGTAGCCATCCTGGGAGATGAAGAAACCCGTGCCGCTGACGGTAGAGTCACTGGCCTGGCCGAAAAAGGTCATCTGGCCGGGAACCGTGCCGACGACCGTGACCACGGCTGGACCGACCTTTTGGACGGCCTGGGTAATGGTAGTCTCCACGGCTGTGGAGTCAACGACCAGTTGGGTGGACGGTGCGGCACCAGCAGATACAGGTTGATCGGTGGTTTGTTGCGCGGCGGGTTGGTTTTGCATCGCGACCCGGTAGACGGCCAGACCACCAGCCAGGGCTCCGCCTAGCGCAGAGATGCCTGCGACGACCATGACCAAGAAAGCATAGAAAACACGTTTCCAAGACATAGTACCTCCTTATCTTGTGGCTTGGGAAACTATAACGGTTCCCTTTGGCCTACAATCAAAAACATTTTATGTTTTCAATATTAGATGTCCATAAAAATCCCTGGCTTTGTACAAGCTTGTTGGATTTCTGGCGCATCTTGTTTCACGATGAACTATAGCCATTGCCGGAAGCGGAATGGTTTAAAGTTGGTTTAATTCCTGAAAAAGTAACTACTCAGGCCCTGGTAGAAAAGTCCCGAATTTGTGGTGTTTGGTGGGGCTTCGCCCCATCAAACGCCACAAATTCGGCTTCGTTTCCCAAAGGGCTGAACAGTAACCTGAAAAATAAAAGGCCTCCCATCCAAACCGTTGATTTGCATGAGAGGCCTTCTTGTTTGGTTCGGTGAAAGCTTAAGTAGCCAACTGGGACGCCAATTCCTGCGGGGTTGTGACTGGTTGGAGACAGACAAAACCCTGGCAAACATAAGCAGTGGCCTTTCCATCTCTCAGCGGGCGATCAGCCAGCAGGGCAGGGGCGGTGGGCGGCGGAGGGAAGGCGGAGATGGCGGCGACGAGGTTGGGGCGGTAGGCTGACCAGAGCACGTCGACCAGTTGTTGAAGGGCAGGATCGTCGGGCTTGCCGACCAGGGCCACCTGGCGGACCGGCTCGATGGCCAGATGGGCAGCGCTCAACCACTGGCCAAAGGCGGTGGGGTGACGCACAAAAGCTTCTTGCAAGGCAGCTAGGGCGGCTTCGGCCTGCTCGCGCAAATCGGTGCGCCCCGAAAATTCAGAGAGGAGGAGCATGGCCTGGGCAGCCAGGGCGTTGCCGGAAGGGGTGGCGTTATCCTGGTAATCTTTGGGCCGGGAGATGAGCAGGTCGGCGTCGGCGCGGGTGTCGAAGAAGCCCCCGGCAGGATCGGCGTAACCGGCTTGCATTTCATCCATCAGCGAGAGAGCGGCGGCATACCAGCGGGGGTCGGGATCGGACTGGTAGAGGGCCAGCAAGCCGAGAAGCAACCCGGCGTAATCCTCCAGGTAGGCATCCAGGTGGGCCTGACCGGCGCGCCAGGAGCGCAGCAAACGATCGCCGGGGTGGAGGGCAGAAAGCAAGAAGTCGGCGTTCTTCTGCGCGGCGGCCAGATAATCGGGGCGATGGAGAGCGCGGGCGGCCTCGGCAAAGGCTTGCAAGGCAAGAGCGTTCCAGGAAACCAGCACTTTGTCGTCGGTAGCGGGGCGCGGGCGGGCCGAGCGAGTTTGTAAAAGGGCGGTGTGGGCGCTGTGCAGTTCTTGGCGGAGTGTTTCGGGGTCCAGGTCCAGAGCGGAGGCCAGGTCGGGGAGATCGGCGCGGCGCTGGAGGATAAACCGCGGACCAAAATTGCCGCCTTGGGGCAGATCGTAAACCTGCCGGAAGCGATCCAGTAGGCCCAACGGGGCGAGCACCTCGGCGAGTTCTTCGGGCGACCAGATGTAGAACAGACCTTCGTGGCCTTCGGAGTCGGCGTCCAGGCTGGAGTAGAAACCGCCCAGGGGGTCGGTCAGCTCGCGAAGGATGAAGTCGAGGGTTTCGGTGCAGGTGTCGCGGAAATCGACGCTGCCGGTGATCTGGTATGCGTGCAGGTAGGCGCGGGCGAGTTGGGCGTTATCGTAAAGCATTTTCTCGAAGTGTGGGGCCAGCCAGCGGTCGTCGGTGCTGTAGCGGTGAAAGCCGCCCCCGACCACGTCATACATGCCGCCGCGGGACATGATGCGCAGATTGTGGGTGGCTGCTTCCAGGGCGCGTTTCTCTCCCTGCGCGCCGCGCAGAAGGAGGTACTCGATGGACATGGGTTGAGGGAAGCGGGGGGCGCGGCCCCAACCGCCCTGAGCCCAATCGTAGGAACCCAGCAGGGATTGGTTGAGTTGTTCGAGCAAGCCGGGGCGCAGGGTGTGGGCCGGGTCGGTATTCCAGCGGGTGAGATTGGCGATGTGCTCGGCGAGGCTTTGACCGGCACGAATAATCTCGGCGCGATCGTTTTCCCAGGCGCGGGCCGCGGAGAGAAGCACCTCACGGAAGGCGGGCATGCCGTGGCGGCGCACGGGGGGGAAATATGTGCCGCCGTAGAAAGGCTCACCGTTGGGGGTGAGGAAGACGCTCATAGGCCAGCCGCCCTGCCCGGTCATGGTGACGACGGCGTTCATGTAGATGCCGTCCAGGTCGGGGCGTTCTTCACGATCGACCTTGATACTGACGAAATGCTCATTGAGGATGGCGGCGGTTTCGGGGTCGGAGAAAGACTCGTGCTCCATGACATGGCACCAGTGGCAGGCAGCATAGCCGATGGATAGAAAGAGGGGCTTTTGCTCCTGTTGGGCTTTCTCCAGAGCCTGAGGTCCCCAGGGATGCCAGTCCACGGGGTTGTGGGCGTGCTGGAGCAGGTAGGGGGAGGTTTCGTGGATCAAGTGGTTGGGCATGCGAGGCACTCTCTTTGTTGTCAAATGAGACTTGGGCAGCAAATAGCCCAAATCTC
>JAEXTI010000393.1 GCA_023406965.1 Chloroflexota bacterium | reverse complement strand
TTCAGCTTGAAGGTGACCGATTCAGCCGGAAAGCCCGTGCGCGGCGAGTTCTCGCTGGCCCTCATCGACAAAGCCATCCTCGCCCTGGTGGAACAGGGTCAGACCGGCATCTTTGAATCCTTCTACGGCACTCGCCCACACCAGGTGCGTACCGCGCTGGATTTGGCGGTGTACTCTGAGCGGGTGGTGGCCCAGGAATTAGGCCGCGGCGGCGGTGGTGGCGGGGATATTGCCAGCCCGGCGGCGCGCTCGCGCTTTGAAGATACCGCGGCCTGGTTCGGAGCCATTGAGACCGACGCCGAAGGGTTGGCCTTGGTGACCGTCACCCTGCCCGATAATCTCACCACCTGGGTGGCTAACGTGCGCGGCCTGACCGCGGAGTCCCTGGTGGGCGACGCCACCATCGAGGTGGTGACGACCAAAGAATTGCTGGTGCGCCCGGTGACGCCGCGCTTCCTGGTGGTAGGTGACCATGTCCGCCTGGGCGCCATCGTCCAAAACAACACCCAGGGCAGCCTGACTGTGGACGTGGGCCTGGAAGCCCCCGGCTTCACCCTGGATGATAACGCCTTGCAACGCCAGCAGGTGGACATTCCCGCCGGAGAGCGCCGCCGCGTGGATTGGTGGGGCACGGTGGAGGACGGCGCCGGGCTGGACCCGGTCTTCACGGCGCAATCGGGCGACTTGCGTGATGCCACCCACACCGAGCAGGGCCTCATCCCGGTGCTGCGTTACAGCGCTCCGCAAACTTTTGCAACGGGCGGCGTGCTGGACGCTGCCGGCGAGGAATTGGAAGTGCTCAGCTTGCCGCGCACCTACACCCCCACCGGCGGTGAACTGCTGGTGGAACTATCTCCTTCCCTGGCGGCAACCGTGCTGGAAAGCCTGGATGTTCTCTCAGAGCGTGAGATCGACGATTGGAACGAGCCCATCATTTCGCGGCTGCTGCCCAACCTGGTCACCTACCGCGCATTCAAAGAGTTCAACCTGGCGGCCTTTGGCGGACAGGAGAACCTGGAAAGCCAGATTCGTTCCGATTTGCGCCTGCTGTTGGAACGGCAGAATTACGACGGCGGCTGGACCTGGATGGTTGGCGGGGAGGGCAGCGACCCGAACCTGACCGCATACGCCCTGCTGGCCCTGGCCCAGGCTTCGGACGCCGGCTTCCTGGTGAACCGCACGCAACTGGAGAACGCGCAGAACTTCTTGGCGCCAAACATGAGCGCCATCAGCGAGTTTACCGAACCGGCCGAGCGCGACCGCCAGATGCAACTGACTTATGTGATGATCCGCTCGGGGCGGACAGATTTCGCCCTGGATAGTTTCTACACGCTGCGCAGCAGTCTGAGCCCCTGGGCCCAGGCCATGTTGGCGCTCAGCCTGGATATTGTGTCCCCGGGCAGCGAGCAAGCCCGGGTGCTGGTCTCTGACCTGCAATCCTCGGCCATTCGCTCGGCTACCGGGGCCAGTTGGACTGCGGGCGAAAGCAGCGGGCTCAACTGGAGCACGCCCAACTTCTCCACGGCGGTGGTGGTCAGCGCCCTGGCGCGCCTGGATCCGGCCTCCGCGTTGCTGACAGATGCGGTGCGCTTCCTGGTGCTCCATCGTCGCGCCAACGCCTGCTGGAATTCCAGCTACGAGACGGCCTGGGTGCTGAATGCCCTGGTCGAAGCCGTTCAGGCCACCGGCGACGTGCAGGCCTCCTTTAGTTATGAGGCCGAGCTGAACGGCGCGCTGCTGGCCGGCGGGGATTCAACTACCCCCGCTTCGGCAGTCAACCCGGTCACCGGTCTGGCGCCGCTTTCTGATTTGTTCGCCGACAGCCCCAATGCGCTGCGCATCCGGCGCGGCGAGGGCGAAGGCCGCCTGTACTACCGGGCTTACCTGGAAGTAGGCCAGCCCGCCGAATCGGCCCAGCCGGTGGAGCGTGGTATTTTCCTCAGCCGCGGTTATTACCTTAGCGGGCAGGACTGCACCCAGGAGGTTTGCGAGCCGGTGAGCGGGGCCCAGTTGGGCAGCAGCGGTCAGTATGTAACCGTGCGCCTGACCCTGACCCTTCCGGAGGATATGTATTATGTGGTCATCGAGGACACGGCCCCCGCGGGAACGGAGATCATCAATCCCAATCTGAGCACCAGCCAGCAGAACTTCGATCCGCTCTCCGACCCGGCCACGCAGTTCAACAGCCCTCATGGCGGTTGGGGCTGGTGGTATTTCCAGCGCGCCGTGATCAGTGATACAGGCGCGCGCTGGGTGGCCCCCTACCTGCCCGCCGGCACCTACGAGATCACCTACCGCCTGTCGCCTTCAGTGGCGGGCGAGTTCCGCACCATGCCTGCGCGGGCCTACCAATACTTCTTCCCTGAGGTAGAAGGCTCCAGCGCCGGTGGTGTCTTCACCGTAACAGGAGAATAAACATTCCGTAACCTCAAATTCGGATACTTTCCCGATCCTTTTTAAAGCATAAAATGGCGCGATTCGCGCCATTTTATGCTTTAAAAGGTATAATTCCGCCCATGTTTTCCCGGCCCGTTGACGAATTCCTGCGCGGCGCGCGCGACGAACTGCCCATTCTGGTGGGTGTCGCTCCGTTTGGCATGATCTATGGCGTCCTGGCCCTCACCGCCGGCCTCAACGCCGCCACCGCCCAGGCCATGTCGTCGGTCGTCTTTGCCGGGTCGGCCCAGTTTATGACCGTGCAGCTCCTGGCCCAAAACACGCCCCTCCTGGTGGTGGCTCTGACCGGTTTTGTCATCAACCTGCGCCATGCCTTATACAGCGCCTCGGTGGCGCCTTACTTGCGCAACCTGCCCGCTCGCTGGAAAGCTGTGCTGGCCTATCTGCTCACCGATGAAGCCTACGCGGTAGTAATCACCCGCTACCAGGGCAAAGAACACCCCGGCCCCACCGACCACTGGTACTTTCTGGGAGCGGGCCTGGCCCTGTGGACCACCTGGCAGATCAGCACGGGCGTGGGCATCTTCCTGGGCACCCAGGTGCCCGAAAGCTGGCAGCTCGATTTTGCCCTGCCGCTGACCTTCATGGCTCTGGTGGTTCCGGCCTTGAAAGACCGCGCCGCGGTGCTGGCGGCCCTGTCGGGCGGTGTGATGGCGGTGCTGGCATTTGGAATGCCGTTCAAGTTGGGACTGATCGTCGCCGCGCTGGTGGGAATCATCGCCGGGATGCTGGGAGAACGAAAATGAGCGGCCTGTGGATCACCCTCATCGTCATCGGCCTGCTCACGTTCCTCACGCGGCTGTCGTTCATCGTCCTGTTTGGTCGCTGGCAGCCCCCCGCCTGGTTGCAACGGGCTTTGCGCTTCGTGCCCCCGGCCGTGCTGACAGCTATCATCTTCCCCGAACTGCTCATGCGCGACGGGCAACTGGCCGTGTGGCCGCTCAACCCGCGCTTGCTGGCGGGGTTGCTGGCGGGGTTTGTGGCCTGGCGCACCAAAAGCGCCCTGCTCACCATCCTCAGCGGCATGTTGGCGCTGTATTTGATCCAGTGGGTGATGGGGTAATCCCAATCCTCCGGCCGCAAGCGGGTAACCTTCCTCTTGGATCTGTTCTGCGTAGGGACACGGGGAAAAGCGAAAACTCGCCGATGATTATTCTCCCCCCGTGTCCAATTCCGTTTGGGCGCAGGGGGCATCTGTAGATTTTTGGGTCTTGCGCATCTTCCTGCGCCCCTACGAGGACGGTTGTGGCGTCTCTTTGTTGAGTATAGATCAGGCGCTTCTACCTCTTCAACCACTCCGTCAACTCGGCCCACGCGCCAATTTCCTTGACCACCGGGAAGCGCGCATCAGCGGGCGAGCCACGTGGATTGAACCGGCAGGCGTCCAGCCCATAATTGAACGCGCCCTGGATATCCGAAGCCACGCTGTCGCCGATCACCAGCACCGCGGATTTCTGTGGCTGCCCCATACGCGCAAAGGCCACATCGAAGAAGCGCGGGTCGGGTTTAGCCACACCGACCTCCTCGGAGATGACCACCACCTCGAAAAACTCTTTCAGTGGTGATCCTTCCAGGCGCGGGCGCTGCACATCCGCCAGCCCGTTGGTGACCAGCCCCAGGCGGTACGCCGGGGCAAGCGCGCGGATCATTTCCTCAGCGCCTTCTATGAGGTCCGAACACCTGCCCAGGTTCTTGAGGTAGCGTGAACTGAATTGCTCGGGGTCAAAGGTAATTCCCAGGCGCTCAAACAGGCGCTCGAAGCGTCGAGTGCGCAATTGCAGCGAGGTGAGCAAGCCCTGCTCAAACT
>JAEXTI010000372.1 GCA_023406965.1 Chloroflexota bacterium | reverse complement strand
ATCTCCACCGGTCCCGCCGACCCGCCCGACGCCAGCCGTTTTGCTTTCCAAGCTGCGCAAGCCGGGCTGGCGGCTTTTACGCGCAGCACGGCCCAGGAGCTTTGGGCGTATAATATCCGTACATACGGCTTTTACCTGGGCGAGCAGCCCGACCCGGTTGGCTTGATTGAAAGCGTTTTGCCGCTCTTTGATCCCGCTGTGTCGGAATCGGCGGGCTCGCTTTGGACGGTGACGCAGCGCAGGAGGAAAGGATGATCTCGTATCGTGAGTTGGTGCAGGGTTTTCGGTTGGCAGGGATCACCCCCAACCGCCGGTTAATCGTCCACGCGGCCATGTCCTCGTTTGGCGATGAAATCCGCGGGGGCGCCGAGGCCTTGCTGGGTGCTTTGCTGTCTGTTTCGGGCGGAGTCATGGCCCCCACCTTCACCGACAAACCTATGCTAATCCCAGAGGAAGGGCCGCAAGGCAATGCCATTACCTACGGTACCGGGGGTGACGTAAACCGTATGGCTGAGTTCTTTACGCCCGAAATGCCCGCCGATGTCACCATGGGCGCGCTGCCTGAGGCCATTCGCCGCCATCCCGAGTCGCTGCGCTCGCTGCATCCGCTGCTGTCCTTCGCCGGGGTGGGCGTTGATTCGGCTGTCGACTCGCAGACGATTAGCGAACCTCTGGCACCGATTGGCGAGCTGACCCGCCTGGGTGGCGGGGTGCTGTTGATTGGGGTCGATCACACCGTGAACACCAGCATACATTACGCCGAAGCGCTGGCCGGCCGCAAACAATTTGTGCGCTGGGCGCTCACCCCGCGCGGCGTGCGAGAATGCCCTGGCTTCCCCGGCTGCTCGGATGGCTTTTTACAGGCGGGACCGTATCTAGAAGATATCACTACCCGTGCACAAATTGGCCAGGCCGTGCTTCGCTTCATTCCCCTCGAACCGATGATGGTCACCCTGGTGAGCCTGTTGCGGGAGCAACCGGGGGCGTTGTTGTGCGACCGCGAGGATTGCGGGCGCTGCAACGCCGTGCGTGAGAGCCTCAGCGCAATAAACGAATAAAAACATCCCTGGAGTTTAGCTTTTTCCCCTCACCCGCGCCGTCAAAGCCCGGCGCGACCTCTCCCAGGGGGAGAGGTGAAGACAAGATGACCTAAATCATGAAAGGACTAAACTCCAGAGGAGTGTTCTTCGCTTTCTTGTGGTTTAACACCATTGGTCGTAGTACCACAGTGTTCCAATCAGGTTTACCGCAATGCCGAACAAGATCAGCCCAATCATCCAGGCTGAAACCCGTTTGCGGCTGCCCAGCGCCATCAGACATACCAGGGGCAGCATGAAATCCATGCTGAAACGGTAGCCAAACTGGCTGTAACCGGTGTTATAGTACATAAGTAACAGCATCACCGTTGCGATCAAGCTGGCCCACGCGCCGATAACCCAGGGCTGCTTGCTGCGCGCGCGGATGGCGTAAACAAGGGCAGGACTTGTCAGCAACAGGCTCATTCCCCACGGGTCGGGGGTCCATCGCCCGCAGGATTCATCAAAAACTGGCAGGGCAAGCAGCATGGAATGCAGGTTGCGCGGCAAGAAGACTGGGTTGAACTGCCCGTATTGGGCCAGTTCCTCGCGCACCAGGTTGAGTACATTCATCTCCAGGTAGCCGAAATCAAAGGGATTGTGGAAACGGGCTGCGTTGTATGCCAACAGCCCGGCCGATGCCAGCGCCACCGGAACAGCGGAGGCAGCCGTCCAGGCGGCGATTTTGCGTAACCCGGGTGCCCGCCCACGATCCTTTTCACGCTGCAGCCAGATGGCCAGAAGAAAAGGCCACATGAGGAACACATTGGGCCGAGCCAGCATGGCCAGGGCCAGCCCACTGCCGGCCAGCCAGGGCGAGCCGCTGGCCGCAGCCGCAAAAACCGCTGCTGCCACAAAGGCAGTTGTCAGCACCTGACTGATGTAAGTGACGCTGCCACCCAGGGTGAGTAGCCATAGGGCCGTGCTGAAGGTGAAAAAGGCCGTGATCCACAGGTTACTGCCGGTACCGAGCTGAGTCCAGCCCTGCTTTGAGAATGTTTCCAGGGTCAAAAAGACCAGCGCGGCGCTCAAAGCAGCGTAGAGGATCGAAAAGGCCACCGTATTGACCCCTTGATAGCCTTCCAAAGCCACTTCGGGCAGCATGAGAAGCGCGGCCAACGGCGGAAAGGCCACGTAGAAGCGACCTTCGAAGACCGTCAGATCCAGGGTTCGGGGTGGGTCGATCAGGTACAAGCGCCCTTCCAGGAAGGCCTCAGCCAGTTCGGGGAAGTAGGCCTTGGGCTGGGAGGTGTAGCGCTCTATCAGGAGGGCATTGGCGGTGAGCAGCGCCCAAACCACCACGAACACCCCCGTGGCGATGAGCAGGGAACGGTGTTTGGTGAAAAAAGAGGGGAGCACTTTGTTCATGATAAGAATATTATACAAAAAAATTAACGATAAACCAGATAAACGTGGGTATAATGAGATGATTAAATACTACAAAAAACCCGAAGGGGCATTTCCAAACCCTAAGGGTCTTTAAGACCCTTAGGGTTTTAAGATAGGCACAGCAGGAGGATTTTTGATGAGCAGCTATGATGTCGTCGTCATTGG
>JAEXTI010000160.1 GCA_023406965.1 Chloroflexota bacterium | reverse complement strand
CGGCGTAATCTTCGGGCGTGTGGCCTTTCATGGGGAAGCGCACCCCACCGTTATATACCAGCACGCTGTCGCGCACCTTGCCGCCCAACAGCTTGTACACCGGCACCCCGGCGGCCTTCCCGGCTATGTCCCATAAAGCCATCTCGATGGCGCTGACCGCGCTGCCCCAGGGCTTGAAGCTGGCCATGCGCCGGATGCGCAGCATGACGCGCTCCACGTTGGTGGGGTCCTCGCCCACCAGATACTGCTTGTAGAAAAGGACGTGCGGCTTGAGGTAAGGCTTGGCCGATTCGGCCTGGCCGTAACCGCAAATGCCCGCGTCGGTGGTGATGCGCACGGTAGGATTTTGGCCAATAATCGCACACTTCAAATCGGTGATCTTCATAGGTTGCCTCCAGGGCGAAAAAAGAAGGGGAAATTGAAGGGTCGAAATTGAACATCTCCATTATACTCAGAGAGAATGGAACCCATCGATCTCTCTAAACTCAACTTCACCTTTTCCAGCAAGCCTCTGCTCGTCGGCGGGAAGGCCATGGAATACTACGGCCTGCGCAAAGCCGGCGCCGACATCGACTTCATCATCACTACAGGAGATTACCAGAGGCTTGCAGCCCAATACCCGCAGCACCTCAAAGATCTGTGGGGCGACCTGGGCGTGTGCGTGTTTGAATTCGAGATATGGAAAAGCATTTGCCTGTTTGATTATGACTATCTCTGCCCTGGGGCCATTGAGGAGCCCGAATATCGCGTCATTTCGCTGGAAAAGCTGCTGATCCTCAAAGCGATGGGGATGAAGATCGAAAAATACCATAAAGATGTAGAATTGATCGTTAAGCGGATGACCGATGACAAATACGACCCCTGGTGGGCCAGTTTGCCCCCCGAACAACAAGCCAAATATAAATCTTCACCTCAGGAAGGATAATCATTCTATGTTGCAATCTAAACCACTGCGCTACACCATGTTTGGCCTGCTGTACTTTACGCAGGGCACCATCCTGAGCTACTTTACCGCCCTCAACGCCCTGTACCTGCTTTCGCGCGGACTGACCATGACCAATGTGGGCATCTTCTCGGCCATTGCGCTGGTGCCCTTCGTTATCAAAATCTTCCTGGGCATGCTCTCCGACCGGGTCAACATCCTCGGCCTGGGTTACCGCAAGCCTTACATCCTGCTGGGTCTGGCCATACAAACCCTGTGCCTGCTCATCGTCCCCGCCATCGACCCCGGCCCGCAATACTGGCTGTTTGTAGCCCTGGCCTTCTTCCTGCAAATGGGCATGGCCCTTTACGACACCTGCACCGACGGCCTGGCGCTGGACACCTCAACCGAGGGCGAGCGCGGCACCATCCAGGCTTTCATGGTCGGCGGGCGGGCCGTGGGCGTGATCGTGACCGCCTCGGTGGTGGGATTGCTAGCCCAGAATGTGTCCTGGCCGGCGGTGTTCTACCTGCTGGCCGCGCTGACCCTGCTGCCGCTGCCCTTCGTCCTGAGCATCAAAGAAGCCGAGCGCCCCGCCGGGCGGCGCTTTGAGTGGAGCGCCTTTAGCGCTTTCAAGCACGCCGACGTGCTGGCGGTGTCCGGCGTCGGCCTGATTGCCTTCCTGGTGATCGTGGGTGCCAACCAACTGGTCAACCCCTTCCTCACCGAGCGCTTCGGCATCAACCTGAGCACGGCGGGCTTCTTCACCACCCTGTGGGGCATTGGCGTGGTGGCCGGCGGGGTGCTGGGCGGGCGGCTGAACGACCGCGCGGGCGGAAAGCAGGCCATCCTGATTTCCGGCGGGTTGAGTTCGCTGTCGCTGGTGCTGCTGGCCCTCACCGGGCAGATCCTGTGGGCCTGGCCGGCGGTGTTCTTCTTTGGCTTTGCCTACGGCGCGTACCAGGCCAGTTACTTTGCCCTGGCCATGCGCTTCACCGACCCGCGCATCGCTGCCGCCATGTTCTCGATCATCATGGCCTTTACCAACGTGGGGCAGGCCATCGGTCTGGGCCTGGGCGGGACGATTGTGGATGCCATCGGTTACCCATGGACTCTGGTCGGCTTCGCCGCGGTGAACTTGCTCGTCCTGCCGCTGCTGCCGGTGGTGTTTAAGCAGGTAAGAAAACCCTAAAGGTCGAAGAAGACCTTTAGGGTTCGGTGTTGAATTCCTTCTGGCAGACCTCAATATGGGCCGCCTCCAGGAATTTTAAGGCGTTCTCATCCATTCGGTAGCCCACGCTATACACCAGGCGGTGAATACCAGCGTTGATCAGCGCTTTGGTGCAATTGATGCAGGGAAAATGGGTCACATAGCAGGTCGCACCCTTGGTGGACACGCCATGAAGGGCCGCCTGGATGATGGCGTTTGTCTCGGCGTGGATGGTGCGCACGCAGTGACCGTCCACCATCAGGTGGCCTTCCTCATCACAGTGAGGCTGCCCGGCGGGAGAACCGTTGAATCCGGAGGTCAGAATGCGCTTTTCCAGCACCAACACACAGCCCACAAAAGCCCGGTCGCAAGTGCTGCGCTCCGATACCGCATAAGCAATTTTCATGAAGTAAGAATCCCAATCTGGGCGCATATTCATCTCCCGACGATAAAAGTCTATGGCTGTTCCCGAGATGGTGGTTGCCCGACATAACCCATCCTCGGAATAGTATAATTATGTCACATTCTCTCAAGTCTTGCAAAAACATTGGCTCTCGACGAGTTGTCGTGACAGGCACCGCCTTTCACCACGCCGATTCCTGAAGAGCGAAAAACACCCAACTTACCCAAGGAGCTTTCGCCATGCCCAGCAAAATAAAAGTAGATTTTGAACGAACCATCGCCCCCATCGACCCGCGCATCTTCGGTGGCTTCCTCGAACACATGGGCCGCGCCATCTATGAAGGTATTTACGACCCTGCCTCGCCGCTTTCGGGGCAGGACGGCATTCGCACCGACGTGCTGGCGGCCCTGAAAGAACTTGGCCCCACCATCGTGCGCTATCCCGGCGGCAACTTCCTCAGCGGCTATCACTGGCAAGATGGGGTCGGGCCGCGCAGCCAGCGCCCCGCCCGCCGCGACCTGGCCTGGAGTTCTGTCGAGACCAACCATTTCGGCACCAACGAGTTTATCGATTACAGTCGTCGCGCCGGGTGGCAGCCCATGCTGGGCGTCAATATGGGCACCGGCACCATCGAAGAGGCCGGAGCGCTGGTGGAATACTGCAACGCAAAGGGCGGCTCACATTTTGCCGACCTGCGCATCAGTCACGGCTACGCGCAGCCGCATGGCGTCAAAACCTGGTGCCTGGGCAACGAGATGGACGGCCCCTGGCAGATCGGGCATTTGGAAGCCGATGAATACGGGCGCAAAGCCCGCGAAGCTGCCAAGATCATGCGCTGGCACGACCCGTCCATCGAGCTGGTGCTGTGCGGATCGTCGGGCATCGGCATGCCCACCTTCCCCGAATGGGACCGTACCGCCCTGGAAATCTGCTGGGATCAGGTGAACTACCTGTCCATGCACTTTTACGCCAATAACAACGCCAACGACACCGCCTCTTACCTGGCTATGACGAGACAGTTTGAAGCGTTTGTCGATACCCTGGAAGGCACCCTGCGTTACGTGAAGGCCAAGACCCGCTCAAAGCACGACGTGTTCCTCTCCTGGGATGAGTGGAACGTATGGTACAAGAACATGGAAATGAACGGGAACTGGACGCAGGCGCCCCACCTGATCGAGGAAGTTTATAACCTGGAAGACGCCCTGGTGGTGGCCCAGTGGATGAGCGTGTTCCTGCGCCGCAGCCAGGTGCTCAAGATGGCCTGCCTGGCCCAACTGGTCAACGTCATCGCTCCCATCCTCACCCGCCGCGACGGGATGGTGAAGCAGACCATCTTCTACCCCTTCCAACTCTTTCGTCGCTTTGCCAAGGGTGCCGCCCTGGACGTGCTGTGCCAGGCGCCTACCTACGAGACCAACCAGTTTGGCGCGGCCCCACTGCTGGATGTTTCCGCCTCCTACGACGCGGAGAGCGGCGCCAGCGCGCTGTTCATCGTCAACCGCAGCCAGAAGGAGAGCGAGCCGGTGGAAATCGAGTGGCAGAACGGCGCGCCCGGCAAGAGCGCCCATGTTTACCAGATCGC
>JAEXTI010000117.1 GCA_023406965.1 Chloroflexota bacterium | reverse complement strand
CTGATTCCCAATGAGCTTTCCTCCTTGACGGTTCTCTACCCGTCAGATATACTCTATTCGCCGGGGTGTAGCGCAGTTGGCAGCGCACTGCGTTTGGGACGCAGGGGTCGGCGGTTCAAGTCCGCCCACCCCGACTATTTTACAGAATATGGAAAGCCAAGCCATGACGCCGAAAAAGATCGATGCAGTTGTCGAAGCCGTCCGGTACGATGCGTCCGGACAAATCGAGTTTGTGCGCGTGTACAAGCGCATCGCATCCACCTTTGCCGACCACAGCCTGTTGACACGCGCTGAACTGGTGGAGCGCATCAAGAAAGGCGAGCGCTTTGTGGCCGGAAAACGCCAAGAGCTTCAGGGCGCCACGTTTGACACGGGGCCTGAACTGCGCCTGGTGGCAAACTCGTCTGTTCAAACCGCTGAGGCTACCGGCGACGGGGATAATCTCAAAGGCGTACCGCGCATCTAGTCCAGGATCTCGAGCCTGTGTCCAACATCTACTACTCCATCATCCTGCCCGCCCACAACGAAGAAAAACGCCTCCCGGCTGCTTTAGATAAGCTGGGAGCTTTTTTGCGCCAGCAGTCCTACAACGCCGAAGTAGTCGTGGTGGAGAATGGCAGCAGCGACCGCACCCTAGAGGTGGCCCAGGCATACCAGGAGCGACTGCCCCAATTGCGCGTTATTCACGAGACGGGGCGCGGAAAGGGGTTGGCTGTGCGGCGCGGCATGTTGGAAGCAAAGGGCGAATATCGCATCTTTTGCGACGTGGATTTTTCCATGCCGGTCGAAGAGATCAACCGCTTCATCCCACCCGCTTTAAGCAAGGTAGACATTGCCATCGCTTCGCGCGAGGCCCCCGGCGCCGTGCGCTACAACGAACCGGAACTACGCCACTTCATTGGGCGCGGATTCAACACCCTGGTGCGCTGGATCGCCCTGCCCGGACTGCAAGATACGCAGTGCGGCTTCAAATGCTTCAGCGCCGAGGTGGCCGAAAAAGTTTTTCCCAAGCAAACGATCGACGGCTGGACATTCGACGTGGAAGTGCTGTTTGCCGCCCGGCGAATGGGCTACAAAATCGTCGAGGTTGCGGTCCCGTGGTATTACAACGCTGACAGCAAGGTGCGCGTCCTCAAAGATTCGTACCACATGTTTGCCGACCTGATCAACATCCGGCTCAATGCCCGGCGGGGGTTGTATGACACCGCGCCCGCGCGCCCCCGGTGAGATCCCGCATTTTCCGACTCTAGCCTGCGAACTAGAACTCTGGGAGCGTGGATTCACGCGCCTGGCAGGGCTGGACGAGGCCGGGCGAGGGGCCTGGGCCGGGCCGGTGGCTGCCGGGGCCGTCATTTTGCCGCCCGACCCAGCAGTGCTGGGTCTGCTCGCGGGGGTACGCGACTCAAAACAGATGACCCCGCGCGCACGATCCGAATGGGCCCGCCGCATTCGCGAGAATGTTGTGGCCTGGGGTGTGGGCATGGCCGATTCCGAAGAGATCGACGCCATCGGCATTCTGCCCGCCACCCGGCTGGCCATGCGCCGGGCCCTGGAAAAGCTCTCGCCTGCCCCCCAGCACCTGCTCATCGACGCGCTGCGCCTGCCGGGCATTGCCCTGCCGCAAACCGCCATCATCCACGGAGACGCCTGTGCCTTGAGCATCGCCGCCGCATCGGTGCTGGCCAAAACCGCCCGCGACGACCTGATGGAAGGCATGGACGCTGTTTTTCCCGAATACGGCTTTTCACGCCATAAAGGCTACGGCACCCGCATACATCAGGCTGCCCTGACCGAATTGGGACCCTGCCCGCACCACCGGCGGAGTTTTGCGCCGGTGAGGGCGCGCCTGGCCCTTGACGAAGAACCCGCCGAGTAAGTGGTCTTACTGCCCGATGAAATACTTCTTGCGGATGTCGGTCAGGTCGACGCTGGTATGTTCAGATAATAAGGCAAAGAAACCTTCGGAAGTGGCAATTTTCTCGCGATTCTGGGTGGCATAATCGGCCAGGAAGGCAAAGAAGGCCTCGTCGCCAACTAACCCGCGCAACTCGTGCAAGAAGATCGCTCCGTTGAGGTAAACCGCATCGCGGTAAGCGCGGTACGCATAAACTTCATGGCGCGGATTGTAGATCGTATCGTTCACCGGCCCGCGCGGCTCGTAGTAATTCACCCGGTAATCCCACCACCAGGGCAGTCCTTCGGGGTGTAGTTCATCGTAGTAAATGTATTCCGAATAAGTGCATAAGGCCTCATCCAGCCAGGGTTCCAGGGCTTGGTCGTTGCCCACCAGGTCAAACCACCATTGGTGAGCCGTCTCGTGAGCCGCCAGCGCAATCATATAATCCGCCTGGGTTCCGTTAGAAATGTTATAAAAGCCGTTGCTGAGAAAGAACAAGCCGCTGAACTCCATGCCATCCATGAAGTCGGCTTCCACCACTGCCAACCCAGGGTGAGGATACGGCCCGAACAGCCGGGAAAACAATTCCAGCGACTCGGCAGCATTCTGCAAAACACGTTCGCCGGCCAAAGCATGCTGCGCGAAAGTATAGGTTGTCACGGTTGTGCTGCCCACCTGTTTGGATTGCACCACATAGTCGGGGCCGATGGAAAGCACAAATGCCCGCGCGCCCCGCATCTCATATTGGTACCAACCGTTCAATTCCTCCCCGGGCGTGGATGCCGCCACCACCAACCCAGGGCGAGCATTGAGTAACTGAAACTGCACATTGAAATCGGCGGTTTCATACACCTGATGCTCCCCGTACGGCGCGGGCTGATGATACAGCCAGCCCGAACCGTCAACATAGGGCGGGATGTACGCATACCAATCCACCAGATTGACCTGGCGATCTGACCAACCAAAAACCATCGGGCGCAGGGAAGAATTTTCGACACGCGCCGGTAAATATAAGCCAAACGTCACCTCGAGGGTGATGGATTGCCCCGGCTGAAGCGGCTCGGCCAATTCCAGGCGGATCACACCGGTTTCGGTGGTCACATTCTTCAACGCAGGTCCTGCTGACGAGAAAACCTCGCCCAACTGGAAATTACCCGGGTACATGGTTGGCCCGGCAATGAGCGGGATTTCGCTGAGCGGGTCGTTACTGCGGTTGAAGTACACAATCTGCTCCACAACCGATACCGCGTGGGCGGCATCATCCAGGGAGGCTGTGATGGTATACAGCGGCGCAGGTAATTCGGAGAGGGTTGGCGTTGCCGTGAATACCGGCTCGGGAGGGCCTGGCTCAGGGGTCATGGTCGGCGTGGGCTGCGGTTCTGCAGTCGGCGAAGGCTGAGGCAGAGGAGAGGCTTCGGGCAGGCGGGTTGGCAGCGCGGAACAGGCGCTCAGCAGAGCCAGGATGAGGAATAACAATAGGGTTCGTGCGTACACAAACCCCATTATACACGCTGCCTGGTGCGTTCCGCGCCGCCGAGAAAAGGCTCTTTGAGAGTTGCCGTGGTAGGTACCCGGAAATTCGGAAGGGAGTCGTTTTTGAGGAAAGGCCCTAATCTTCGTTGATGGATCCCAGAGCCAGGTTCAGACGCTTGCCGAGCGGCACAAGCACGTTACGCACGGCCTGGTCTGCGGGCAGCCCACTGGCGTGGATTTCCCGCTGCAGGCGAGCCAACTCCTGGCTGAGACGGTCTTCCACCAACCCGATCATCGGCACACATGGATAGGTACGCCCTGCCAGCGCTGCCTTGATCTGATCTCCGCGGATAGGGTGCTGCTGTTGTTCCGGATCGGTCAAAACGCTCATCCGGGAGGGGAGGAAACCATGGGCAAACGCCACGCGCATTTGCGTTTCGGGACGGCACAGAAAGCGGACCAATTCAAGCGCAGGTCCCACCTGGCGAGTATGCTTGAACACAACCAGATTGGTGCCGCCCAGGTAAGCCCCGCCGGGGGGCACCACGCATGCCAGACGTGGATCGGCGTCCACACCCATCCACCCGCCGTTGATAGTAACAGGGTTGACCCGGGCATGGAAGTGGTCCTGCTGCTCGCTGCTCATCACGCCAGGAGGCATACGCAGTATCATTTCCATGTACGCTCGCACGCCGGCCAGCGCATCGGGGTAATGAAAAGTGACTTCTTTCCCATCCGAAGAGAACAGGTCGCCGCCGTTTTCCCAGATCCAGCTTGAAATGGTGTGCAGTACCATATAATTTTCAAAGGGTGGGGCAAAGGGAACATCGAAGCCATGCTGCTTCAGGGCATCGAAAGATTCGTCAAATTGACGGCAGGTTTGGAAAGCGGTAGCGCCATCCAGTCCGGCCGATTCCAGCAAGTCGCGCCAGTAAAACAAAACGCGTGTATCGACCAACCATGGAATAGCCCAGATCTGATTCTCGCCGGGGCGCATGCCCGAACGAAGGCTGGCCGATAGGAATGATTCTGCGCCGCCCAGTTCAGCCACTTCAGCGGTTGTGAATGGTCGCAAGGCATTCATGCCAATCAAGTCGCTGGTCTGCGGCACAGCCATCAAAAACACATCGGCGCCGCGGCCATGAACCGCCGTATCCACCATAACGGCTCGCTGTTCCAACCAGCTAATGAGGCGCACATTGACTTTAATACGGGAAATCGATTCAAACTCATCCAATATGCGACGCATCAACTCCGGGGCGCCGGAGCTGATGGGAACCATGACAAAATTGACCTCAGCCGCCATAAATATTCCTTAGATCATATGCTGCTACGAAAAGATGGAGATGATCACGATGGCGCGCAGAAGCAAGAGCAGTCCGCATTTAAGGGGTCGTCTTGCCCGAACCCAAAGCCAAATTCAAACGCCGGCCCAATAGCTCAATGATCGACCGAACCACCTCGGCTGTGTCCTGGCCTGTCCGATTGGGCAGTTCGCGTTGAACCCGAGCCAACTCCTGGCTAAAGCGATCTTCTACCAGTCCAATCATGGGAACACAGGGGTAAATACGCCCGGTTTCAGAAGCCCGGATGCGCGGACCGGTGACTGGGCCGGCTAATAATTCCGGGTCGGTCAACAAACTCATCCGCGAGGGCAAATAGCCGTTCGTGAAACTCAATTGTCGCTGCACATCAGGGCGGGATAGCCACTTGACCAATTCAAAAGCGGCGCCTGTGTTTTGAGTATGCTTCCAGATGACCAGATTTGTGCCCCCCAGGTACGAACCACCTGGCAACCCCACGCAACCCGTCACCAAACTTTGTGCGCGATTCAAAAACCAACCACCCGAGATGGTAAAAGCCACTTTCTTTTCAAAGAACAAATTGGCTCCGGCTGGCCCATAGGCTTGCTGAGGAAGCTCTCGGATCATGTTAAAGTATTCGCTAATGGCGTTCAAGGCCTCGGGTTTGTGGAATGTAACTTCCGATCCGTCTTGCTTAATCACATCACCGCCGGTCTCCCAAATATAACTAGAGACAGCGTGCAAGATTTGGTAAGCCTCCGTCGGCACTGCATAAGGCATGTCCAATCCCGTCTCTATTAGCTTTCGAGCGGTTTCACTCACATGCTTGCTGGTGCTGAAAGCCGTGCCTTCATCAATCCCAGCCGCCTGCAACATCTCGGGCCAATAGAAGATATAGCGACAATCAATCATCCACGGGATCGCCCATGCGCGTTGGGATTCACTGTCGACCACGGAGTTCCACGCACTGGGAATGTAAGAAGAAGCCCCGCCCAGCTCAATAATTTCAATCGGAGAAAAGGGCCGCAGCGCGTTCATTCCAATCATGTCGCTGGTGCTCGGCACAGTGACGGCAGACACATCTGCGCCGCGGCTATGCACCGCAATATCCACCAGACGGGTGCGGTAGCTGACCCAATCGATCATCACCAGATTGACTTTGATCCGTTTTTCAGCCTCAAATTGATCAAGGACAGGACGCATCGCCTCTTCTCGGGCAACCGGCATAATCGATAAGGTGATCTCTTTATTTGGCATACTCTTATTATACTGAAAATTCTCAAAATCAAGGGTAGAGTCCGGGGGAATTCTTTACTGTTTTGTAAGTTCTACATTTTTTATCGGCAAATTTGTAAAATCACAACAAATCTTATCCCCAAATTCAAAAAATATTCACAACAGGGCGGTAAGATGGGCAAATCCAAACGACTCAGCTATATGGTAGAAAAGAGATTGTCCAAAAGCAGCCGCTATAGATGCCAATGAACCGGAAAAGACCGGTCATTACTTGACAAAGTTTATAGGTGTTCGGTCTGATAACGATGTGGAGGTTACATGCTTCAGTCAGTAAAGAAATATTTTCGACGCAAAATTTGGATACGCCCGTTGGTTCAGGGTTTCTTTTTGTTGTTCATCGCCCTCATCTCAATCAATCACGGATTGGCTGAAGCCGGCAAAGGCATTCCATTTCTTTCATCCGCCTCGCTGCACTCGCTTTGCCCGTTTGGCGGGGTGGTGACGATTTACCAGTATGCCACCTCGGGCACCTTTGTAAAGAAGATTCACGAGTCGGCCTTCATCCTTATGTCCATAGGCTTCTTGCTGGCAATCCTGTTCGGCCCGGTGTTCTGCGGATGGGTTTGCCCGCTGGGAACCGTGCAAGAATGGTTTGGAAAATTGGGCAGAAAGCTGTTCAAGCGCCGCTACAACCGCTTCATCCCAGAGAAAATAGACCGGGTGCTGCGCTACGCGCGCTATCTGGTTCTGGCCTGGGTCATCTATATGACTGCCGCCAGCGCAACCCTGGTGTTTGCCGAATTTGACCCGTACTTCGCTTTATTCAACTTTTGGAGCGATGAAGTAGCCATCGGCGGGCTCCTTGTGCTGGGATTAACCCTGGCGGCTACTTTATTCGTTGAACGCCCGTGGTGCAAGTACGCCTGTCCGTATGGGGCGGTGCTAGGCGTCAGCAACCTGTTTCGCATCTTTCGCATCCAGCGCAGCACGCTGGGCTGCAAGCTGGACCTGGCTTGCAACCGGGCCTGTCCCATGAACATTCCGGTCAGCGAACTTCACATTGTTCGCGATCACCAATGCATCTCCTGCCTGGAATGCACCACCGAAGCCTCCTGCCCGGCAGCCGGCGTGGTGGAGTTCGTTGCCGGAGGAAAATAAGATGCGACTCTCCTCAAAACCCCTCGCTTTAACCATCTTTGTCATTTTGTTTGGCGGAATCGCCTTCACTACCTGGATGGGTTGGTGGCAGACCGAAACAACGCGTGAACCTGCAAAGTACAATGAAGGTGAGTTCGCCGGACAGTACGACCCGGCAGATATCCGCGGATCCTATACCTTCGGCGACGTTAGCAGTCATTTCGAAATCCCAATCACTGATCTGCAAATCGCGTTTCGATTGCCATCCGATTCTGATCCCGCCGGCGTGGCGCTCAAAGACCTGGAGTCTCTCTACGCAGAACTGCCGGTTGAGATTGGCACCGCCTCGGTGCGCATGTTCGCGGCTTACTACAAGGGCTTACCCTACGAACCCAGCGAAGAAACCTACTTGTTTGCCGAAGCCATCGATATTCTAAAGCAGCAAGGGCATCTGTCTCCAGAACAAACCACATACCTGGAACAGCATATCGTCCAAGATGCGGAAGCACAGCCGGTGCTCCCCGACCCCATCCTGAACACAACGCCCCTGGTCGCTCAGGAAGCCACGCCGCAAGCCACTCAAGAAATCACGCCCCAAGCCACTGAACATTCGCCAGAAGAGCGGAAGGTCGCCGGAAAAACCACCTTCCAGGATGTGTTGGATTGGGGCGTATCGAAAGAAACCATCGAAGCCATCCTCGGAACCCCGCTGCCCCCAACAAACACAGTCATCCGGGATTATTGCTCGCAAAAAGGCCTAACCTTCTCCGATATCAAAAGCAGGCTCCAGGAAGAAGTGGACAAAGCCGATTCGTAACTACTGCTCGGAGGATGAAGAAAGATCCCGAAATTGAGATAAAAGCGAGTGTTTCGTGCTCGCTTTTATCTCAATTTCGGGATTATTCAAACCTGTCTGTCCGTATCCTTCCCGGTGGTTTTGCGTCATAATAAGTGCAAATGACTTCACCGGAGCAGATCTCGCTGGATCGGGCAAAATGTTTCGATCTAGATGCCCTGGCTGCTATCTACGATCACTACAGCCCGGGCATTTATCGTTATGCCTTGCGCCTAACCGGCGATCCCGCTCACGCTGAAGAGTGTACAGCAGAAACGTTCAGCCGCTTTCTGGCGGCTTTGAAGAACGGGGGCGGCCCGGCGGATCATCTGCAAGCGTATCTATATCGGATCGCGCACAATTGGATTACGGACTTTTACCGCCGAAATCCGGTGCAGGAAGAATTGAGCGAAAGCCTGACCGGCGATCTGCCCAGCACAGCCGAAGCCGCCGAAGAGGAAATTGTGCGTGCCGAAGTGCGGCAGGCGCTGAGATGCCTGACGCCCGACCAGCAGCAGGTGATTGTGCTGAAATTTATAGAAGGATGGGATAACGAGGAAATTGCCCACGCGCTGCAAAAGCAAGTCAACGCCATCAAGGCATTGCAGCACCGAGCAGTCGAAGCGCTCCAGCGCATCCTGTTACCCGAGGAGATAAATGAATGACGTCCAGTGAAATTGACCCCCGCCTGGAAAAACAAATGAAGACCTTGAGCCAGGTTAAAGAACGCAGCCCACAGGCCGCGGCTATGGGTCGGGCACGCTTCATGGAACAAGCCGCGCAAGCGAAAGGACAAATCCGCGTGGCACAGGACGTATCGCAACCGGCCCAAACGCGTCATATAGGATGGAACATTCTTACGTTCAAAAAGGGAAAGCTAAACATGTCCATCCTAACGACTATTCTTGTGATTGTATCCCTCCTTCTAGGAGGAACCGGCGTGACGGTGGCCGCGGCCCAGAACAGTGGGCCAGACGACGCCTTATATTCGATCAAGCTGGCCGGGGAAGATGTGCGCTATGCGCTGGCGACCCAGGACCAAACCCGCCTGAATCTGGCGTTGAAGTTTGCGGATGAGCGCGCAGAAGAAATTGTCGAGGCCGTCGAAGCGGGCGAAGCAGCCCCCGGACCGGTGATCACGCGCTGGCAGCAGCACCTGCAAACCGCTCTCCAGTTGGCAGCCTGCATGGATGAAGATAAACAACCCCAGGCCCTGCTACAAATCCAGGCGCAAATCCGCAGCCAGACTCAAATGATGACGCAAACGGCTCACAGTGAAGAGATGGAACCGGCCATGCAGATGATCCAAACCATGCTCCAGCACCAGGCCGGGTTGACTGAGGACGGCTTGGCCGATCCCGAAACCTTCCGGCAGCAAATGCGGGCTGGACAGCAAAGCGAGGAAACTCCCCTGGCGAGCGGCACTCCTACCGAGCAAATGACCGGCACGCCCAACGCAGGCTACGGGCCTGGCGAGGGTGGGTGCAGCCCTAACGGCAGCGAGAATGGCGGCAACGATCCATGCCTCGAAGGTACCCCGACGCCGGGCAGCGGCTACGGCCCCGGCCCCGGCGAGCCGAATCTGACAGGGACCCCCCAGGCACAGCCAGGACAGGGCGGCAATGATAACGGCAGCGGCAGCACCAACGGCGTTGACAACGGTAACGGCAACAATGGCAACAACGGCGGGGGTGGGAGTGACGGCGGCGGAGGAGGCAACTAACTCGATTGGGCAACCTTCCAGAAGGTTGTCACCGAAAGATGAATCCAAAAAGAGCCGGCGTGCCGGCTCTTTTTGGATTGAAACAGATGGAAAAAAGACCGAATTCTAGCGCTTCCTGCGTGTTTTGCGAGCAGGCTGATATTCGGAGCCGATGCGAATTCCAAAGCGGGGCAGAACCACGCGGTGTAGGAGCAAAATCAAAAGCGCCCCTGCGAATGCCGCGCCAAAGATAAGCAACGAACTGCTCAATTGGCTCATCAAGGAAGGGTTGACAAGCATCACCACAGCCAGGGTCAGCATCAGCGTGCCGCCGATCAGCTTGAGGATGCGACCTTGCTTCTCCTCCAGCTTGCTGGCGCGCAAGGTGATCACTGCGGTGCCAAAGATTGCCAGCTCATCCAACTGGTAAACGAGCATATAGACCAGTAGCAGCAGCACAAAGGTTGTGGTGCTCACCTGTTGCGCACTGACCAGGTTACTCCACAAAACCGGGAAACCCGCCGTGCAAGAGAACTCGACCAGCGAAACGCCCGCAGCCAGCACAATGGTTGCGCCCATCAGGCCCCAAAACGACTGGCTGGCATCCATGACTTTGCGCATGCGCTGGAAGATGCCCGGTTTCTTATCATCGGCGATGGTGAAGGACAGACCCTCTTTGTACCAAAAGTAGTCTTTGATGTTGACCAAACCGAAGAAGAACGACACCAGCGCCACCACAGCTTGAATCCAGCCGACGAAGCTCATAATAGACAGCACGGTGAACAGCCCGGCAATGAATAAGGCATAGATCAGGGCGGTCACGGTGAGGAAAACCAGCCCGATGATCAGCACCTTCTTGCGCGAACCGGTGTGCAGTGTCAAAGCCAGGAGCATGGACAAGACCCACACCGAGCAAGGGTTGAAGCCATCCACAAAGGAGATAAGCAGCGTGCTGACCAGCAGAGACTGGCCTTGGAGATCTACTTCGCCGAAGATTGGCAGTTTGACCACATCGGAGGATTGCGGCTGACCGGCAGGCGGTGCCACGGGGGTAGGCTGGGCTTCGATGCCCGGAACGATCCCCGCCCCAGCATCCCGGCAGCCATCGGCGCGGCAAGCTTTAACCGCTGCTTCAATTTCCTCGCCAATGGTCTCACTGTATCCTACCCAATGCTGGTCGCCGATAAAGATCGTCGGCACGTATTGGGCCTCAAAACCATACGCTTCTGCCATGGAAAACATGAGGTCGCGGTTTTCCTCGTTGTTCCACACCTCATAATCGCGAATTTCCACTTCGGGGTAACGCCTGGCGAGTTTTTCCAGGAAAGGCTCGGCCTCGGCACAATGCGGGCAACCATCGCCCCAAAAGAAGTAGATCACCACCGGGTTGGCAGCCAAAACAGGGCGGGGCTGACTCACCAGCAGCCAGGCCGCGCCAATTAACACGGCTGTGATCAACCCCAGGCCGATTTGCTTGAGCCAGGTTCGCTTCTTTAATTCCATAGTAGACAACCTCTAGGATCAGGAAAGTAGAATTGCTTACAATCAGACTCCTATTATCTTACTATGGGAATCTTAGTTTTAAATTAACAGATCACGCAATAATCTTTTTTAAGAGAAATCGCCCAGCTTCGCCAGGCGCTTTCTCTTAAAAGTCTTACATCTTCCAGGCGTGGGCGAAATCAATCGCGGCGCGGATGTTCTCCCAGGGGATGGTCGCAGGCAAGGTGCAATCGGCCCCCAGGATAAAGCGATCGGGGGCAATTCTCAGCAACCCTTCGACCGCTGCCCGCACCACCGACTTGTTGCCGTTCACGATCAAACCCTGACGCTCCATGCCGCCCATGTAGGGGCGGCCAAACAACTCGGCAACCTTCCGCGGGGTGAGCTGCTTTTCGCCCAAACTCAGGCTGCAATTCACCACCTGGCCGGGGTAATCCGCGAAGGGAGACAGATCTGTGTAACTACTGTGATAATCGCACACGTGCAGTATATTGAACGGGCAGGCGCGATTGATCTCTTCCATGACTGCCAAATCAAAGGGCTTGATGTATTGATCAAAAATCGGTGAGCCTTCAAAGCGGTCGGTCTCGCCACCCTGGGTAGAAGCATAGAACCCATCCACCCCCACGCGAATGCACTCGCGGGCAAAGGTGAGCACACTTTCGGTCACGGCTTCCATGCCCTTCTTGACGGCTTCGGGGTCTTCCTTCAAATGCTCCACCAGCACATCGCTCCCGCCGACATGCCCCGCGCACATAAACGGTGAATAAAGCGTGACAATCACCGGGGCCTCCGCTTTCGCGGCACGCACCAACCCTTCTACCACACGCACCGGTTCCTCAAAGAACTCTTTGGAAAAAGCGTTGACCTTGGCCCAATCCGACGGCCGGCGGATATCCTCGCGGTAGGGATACTTATGCTCGTATTGGATTTTTACAAAATCCATGCCGGTAAAGCGGAAATATTCCATGTGTTTATCAACGGCAGCTTGACCCCGGTGAAACTCGGGGGGGAAATGCAAAAAGAAACCAGCGGGAATGCCTGACGGAGCAGCATCCTTCTCCAGGAAGTTAAACATCAAATCTCGTTTGTTCACCAGGTTCTCCTTTTTCACACCGACCAGCAGCGGAGCAGTGCCCGTGGGCGCCAGGCTGACACGGTTGCGACCGGCAGCCTTGGCTGCATAGAGAGCATCGTCGGCGCGTTTGATCAGCGCATCCAGGTCGGCATCGATCTGCGCATCAAAGGTTGCCACCCCCATGCTAATAGTCACCTTCACCGGCTCTGAGCCCACGATGACCTCCATCTGCTGGATGGCGCGGTGCAGGCGTTCAGCCGCTTCTTTGGCCCAGAAATAACCCGTCTGGGGCATGATGATCAGAAATTCCTCGCCACCGTAGCGCCCCAGAATGTCTACCTTGCGAATAGCCGCTTCGCAAGCGCGCACCACCTGACAAAGCACCTTGTCACCCACTGGATGACCGTGCTGGTCATTGACCTGTTTGAAATGATCCAGGTCAAACATGAGCAGCGAGAAGGGTTCCTGGTAGCGAACAGAGCGTTGAAACTGACGCTCAGCCAGGTTGAGCAAATGACGGCGATTATATACATTGGTCAAGCCATCGGTGATAGCCAGGCGCTGCGTTTCTTCGAACAGGCGTGCTTTCTCAATGGCAACCGCGGCCTGGTCGGCGAAGGTCTGCAACCGTCCAGCCTGGTCGGGATGAAAAAATCCCGGCGTGGAGCTTTCCAGGTTCAATAAACCAATCACCTTGTCCTGGTTGACGATGGGAGCACAGGCATACGAACGCTCCCAGAACATTTCCGAAGAAGGTACCCAATTTTCGTTATTCTCAATATCAGGCACGATCAGCGGTCTGCGGGATTCCACCACTTGCCGCCAAAAACCAAACACCTCATAATGCTGCCGGAACGACAGAATATATTCCTGCTGGCCACGGGTTTGGTAACCGCGCGCGCGTTTGATCTGCACAAAACCGTCTTCATCCATCAGGGCAATATTGGCAGTATCGTGCGGCATCACCCGAGACAGATTCTCCAGGATCAAATCCAGCACCTCATCATAGTTTAGTGTGCTGTTGATGGCGGCGATGGTGTCACGGAAGGTCTCGGCCAACATGCGCTGCCCACGTTCAGCCGCTTGCAAACGAGTCAGCTCTTCCAGGCGCAGAGAAAGCTCCTGGTTAGTATTTTCTAGCTGCAACTGCAGGCGATGAATGGCCAGGTGGGTTTCGACGCGCGCCACCACCTCTTCTGCATGGAAGGGCTTGGTCATATAGTCCACCCCGCCTACCGAAAAAGCCCGCACTTTATCTTCCACCTCTCCCAAAGCGCTCAAGAAAATGATCGGAATTGCACGTGTTTGCTCATCGGCCTTCAAGCGGCGGCAGGTTTCATAGCCGTCCATCCCCGGCATATTGATATCCATCAAGATTAAATCAGGCGGGTTTTTGCGCGCCGTCTCAATGGCCAGTTCGCCATCCGTCACCGCCCGCGCCTTATACCCGGCCTGAGAGAGCATTTGCGACAATACATGCAAGTTGGCAGGAACATCATCGACAATGAGGATGTTTGCGCGAACAGGCGTATTGGCGTTGGAAGTAGGATTCATTGCTCTTTCTCTTCAGATGCCGGAGCGGGCGGAGGGAGCATGGAGAGCAACCCGCGCACATCAAAGTTATTAATCAGCATATCTAACGTATCGGCCAGGTTAGCGTGTTGCGGACGAATTTCGTTGACCAGCAACTGCGCCCGCGAAAAATCAGCTTCTCCAGCCGCCACCCGCATGTCGGCCAGCCAATCTTTCGGCAGGCTCTCCCATACCGTGGCAAGGTCATCCTCAGAAAGTTGTAACGGCAAGTACTCGTGAACTTCGCCGGTTTCTACAAAAACTACACCCAGATGACGCTCGAGGCGGTCAATTAAATCCTGGCTGCCCACCGGCTTGAGCAGAAAATCGTCACAACCCTCTGCCAGTATCTGGCTTCGATCATCCTCAAAGGCGCTGGCGGTTAATGCAATTATAATCGTGCGCCAGCCTTCCGGCGTAGATTTAATCTGACGTGTGGCTTCGTGACCGTCCACGCCGGGCATGCGCATGTCCATCCAGATTAAATGCGGATGCCAGGTCTCCCAAATTTGCACGGCTTCCTGACCATCGGAGGCCTCACGCACCTGGAACCCAAGGCGCTCCAGCACCCCCGAAATCCACTGGCGGCCTTCGGGTTGGTCGTCTACCACCAGCAGGCGGTAGGTGGGCTGCCCATCCGCCAGGCGGGCAATGCGATATTGCCTGCGACGCATAGGCGCCTCGGAAGCCTGGATGGTATAAACAGGGATGGTGAACGAGAATTTGCTGCCTTCGCCCAGCTTGCTCTCAACATCCAGCGCGCCCCCCAGCATGTTTACAAGCTGGCTGCTGATGGCCAATCCCAGGCCTGTACCTTGTTGCAACTTTCGTCCGCTGGAGGCCTGGGTGAAGGGCTCGAAAATCCCCTTAATCTCTTCCGGAGATATGCCCGCGCCCGTATCTTCCACCGAGAAATGCAGCAAAGCGGGCGAACCCGGGGCTGCCTCAGAAACGCGGACTGCCACTTGACCGGAATCGGTAAACTTGAGCGCGTTGCTGAGCAGATTTAATAACACCTGGCGCAACTTAGATTCGTCAGTACGCAGTAGTGTTGGCACCTTCTCATCGCACTCAAAAATCAAGTCCACATCCTTCTCGGCGGCCCGCAAGCGGAACATTTCCTGGAGATTGCTCAACATGGCGCGCAGCGAGAAAACCTGCTCATTCATTATCATGCGACCGGCCTCGATCTTGGACAGATCCAGCACATTATTAATGAGCGAGAGCAGCATATCGCCGCTGCGGTGGATGACATTGATATTGGCCCGCTGAGATTGGCTGAGGTTTTCATCGCGCTGGAGCAACTCGGTGAAGCCCAGAATTGCATTCAGCGGCGTGCGGATTTCGTGGCTCATGTTGGCCAGGAAGATCGATTTGGCGTTATTGGCAGATTCGGCGGCCAACTTTTCGCGCTGCAGCTCTTGATACAAGCGGGCATTGGTGATTGCATTGGCCAGTTGGGCCGTCATGGTCTGCAGAACGGCCACATCCTGCTCTTGAAAGGCGTTCAACCGCTCTGATTGAACGGTGAGCGAACCGATCACTTCGCCGCGACTGATGAGCGGCAAAGACGCCTCGGAACGTGTATCGGGTAACGCTGGGTTGGAATAATGCAGCGGCTCCTTCTGCACATCGAGGACGATCTTCGGCTGGCGATGGATAATCGTCCAGCCCGCCAACGAAGTCTCATCAATAGGCAGTTTGTGCTGGCGCGCCATCATTTGCTTGCCGGCTTCCCCGGTACCCGATCGCAAGCAGGCATACTGGGCCGCTTCATCTAACAGGAAAAGCCCTACGTAATACATGTCAAAGCGCTCACGAATCAGGTTGACGCTGTGCTGGAGCAGCACGGTTTGATCCAACGTGCCGCTGGCAAAACTAGAAACTTCCGCGGCAGTTTGCGCCTGAACGGCCATGCGCTCCAGGTCTTGGGCCCGGTTCTGCGCAATTGCCGACAGTTTTGCCGCCTGTTGCGCGCGCGTTTCAGCTTCACGGGTGCGCTTTTCCACCTGCTCTTCCAGGGTGCGGGCATGCGTTTCCAGCTTGGCCCGCGAATCACGCACTTCGGAAGCCATGCTGTTGAGGGCCCGGGCCAAATCGCCCATCTCGTCCTTGGTGCGAATGTTCACCGGCGCATCAAAGTGCCCCTCCTGGATTTCTTCGACCCCTTTGCGCAGCAAGTTCAACGGCTTGACGATGTTGATTAGCACCTCGCGCGCCAAGAAAAACGCAACCACCAGAACAGCAATACCGATGGCCCACAGGGCATAGGTCGTTGAGCGCACCGCCTGGCGCGTCTCCTCACGAATGTCAATGGCCCGGTTGGCCTCGGTGCGCTCAAATTTTTCCAGCGCCCGAATCAAGGGGTCCTGGTAATTTTGAACCAGGATGGTCAGTTGATACTGTGTTTGCGCGCCCGCGCCATTCTCGCTGTCATACGATTGAATCACCCGGTTAGCTTGCGAGCTAAAAGCAAACAGGTACTGGCGGATTTCACTGACCTGCATACTGTGATCTACATCGCCGGGCGCCGTCGACTCGATCGCCTCCAAGACAAGGCCATCCAGCAATTCGCGCTGGATGGCGATCCGCTGACGCAAATCGGGCTCTTGGGTTGGGTCCGCGATATACCGGCGCACCAGGTCGGTGAGAGCCAGACTCTCAGAACGGATGCGGGCGCTGTGCGCAGCCAGGTCGGCCTGCATTTGCACTTGCATCAACATGTTCTCGGTATAGCGTACGGCAAGCACGGCTCCCACTGCAATCGTGACAGCGATCAACGCAAGACCGGCAAAAGTCCTGATCAAGCGGCGGGCAATGGGGCCTTGTAATCGATACATACCTGGTAATTATAGATCAGGGAAACTGCGCATCCAGTTCCGCCTGGTAGGTTGTTGAAATGCCATCCAATGCCTCTAGAGCGGTTTGCTTGCCCAATAACACATCTTGCATGGCCGTTTCCCAGGCAACGCGCAAATCTGAAGAGGTTGCCACCGGCGCTTCGTAGACGCCAAAGCTAACCAGGCGGGCGATCACCTCGCGGTTGGGAGTCGTGGCATAAGCGGTATTACTGCGGCGCAGCCCCGGAGCCTGTTGGTAACCAGGCACATCCACCGCCACCTGACTGCCAGTGATGTAACGAGCAAACTCATGAGAGGCTGCCAAAACCGCCGGGTCGTCCACCTTGACAACGCCGTACATGCCAAAAGCACCGGTGGTGACCACCTGAGTCAGGCTGCCCATCGGCGGGGGCAAGACAGCCAGGGGCAGGTTAGATTTTTCTATCTCCGAGACAATGCTAGGGGTCACCATCATCATTGCCAGATGGCCTTCCTTGAACTGCGCCAGCACGGCAGCCTGATTGCTCAAGCCAAAATCTGGCGGTGTGACATGGTACACCAAAGACAGGTCGGCTAGTTTCTGCAGCGCCGAAACCCCATCCGGCTCGTTTTGCACAAAGCGCCTGCCATCCGGGCTGAGCACTCGGCCACCCTCGATATAAAGGAGTGGCAAGTAAGCTACGTTGCCGGTCGCCGCCGGAACCGAGAACCCGTACAGAGCCGTGCCATCGGCGCGCGTGAAGGTTAGTTTCTGGCAAGCTGCCACGAACTGATCCCAAGTCCAGGGGTTCTCCAGGCTGGGCAGCTCCACGCCACGCTCGGCGAAGAGATCGGGGTTGGCCACTACTGAAACAGCCGTCACCCAAACAGGCCAGGCATAGATTTTGCCGTCCGCTCGAGCGGCGTCTAGCCCACTGGCATAAAAATCGCTGATGTCGTCCTCGGTCAGGTAGGGCTCCAACTCGGAAAGGATCCCCGCGCGCGAAAGGCGCAAGAGGTCGTTACTGCCCACGCTGAATACGTTGATGCCCTTGCGCTCTGCCAGGGCTTGCTCAAGCAAAGCGGTACCTTCGGGCGTCCAATCCACGCCCACCACGTTGACCTTGATATGGGGGTTGGCGACTTGAAAGGCCTGCACGGCCTGGGCGATCGTGGTAGAGGTGATGTCTGTACCACCTTCTGTATAGCCCCGCTTATAAAAGGTGATCTCAACCGGGCTCTGAGGATTACGCGCCTCGCAAGCAGTTAACAGTTGAACGATCATTACGAAAAGTATCAGGATGCTGCCACGGCGAAAAAACATACAAACTCATCCTCCTGACCGCCTCACCCCAATCAATTGTAGACTTACTGTTCTGGATCAGGCAAGTGCGGTCATGCCCGGCCTGAAAGCCGGACGAACACCTGCTGTTACACTATATTGTATTTTAACAAAATTTACCAACAAATGATATCTGGGTCTTCTTTGGGAAGTTATCGGGATAGGCTAATTTTTCGCCCCCATTCCGAAAGCACCTAAATTCTTCGTAACTGCCCAGAGGTCGAAGAAAACTCCCGAATTTGAGGTGTATGTGGGGTGCTTCGCACCCCACATACACCTCAAATTCGGTCCATTTCCGCCTCTGGTTGAGCAGTTACAATCCTTCTAGGCGCACAGACTCACCTGTTAATAGAGTCGGAGAAATTTTCCAAAAAGGGTCTCGACAACGCTCTCTATCGGCAAACTCAGTTGGGCGGTTTCAGGCGGCAGCCGCAACAGACGTTTTGCGATACTGCATGAAGCTTTCCACAGAGTAAAGAATTAAGGCCAGCCAGATGATGCTGAAGCCGATCATACGATCTTGGGTGAAGGGCTCGTGATAGAGCAGCACCCCGATCAAGAACTGTAGGGTGGGGGCAACATATTGAAGCAGACCCAGGGTGGTGAGCGGAATACGGCGCGCGCCGGAAGCAAACAGCAGCAGGGGGATGGTGGTGATGACACCGGTCAGCGCCAGCAGCAGACTGGTGCTCCAGGCCACATGCCCGAAGGCGCCGATGCCTTGAGTTTCTGCAAAGATCAAATACCCGAGCGCGGGCAAGAAAAGGATGGCGGTTTCCAGGGTGAGGCCTTGCAACGAGCCCAACGGAGCAACTTTTTTCAGTAGTCCGTATAAGCCAAAGCTGAAAGCCAGTCCCAGCGCAATCCAGGGCAGCCGTCCATAGGTCACAGTCAGGTACAACACACCCGCGGCGGCCAATCCGCCCGGAATCCATTGGGCAGGGCGCAGTTTTTCCCGCAAGAACAGCGTGCCCAGCAGCACGTTGACCAACGGAATAATGAAATATCCCAGGCTGGCTTCGACCACAAAACCGGCATTGACTCCCCAAACATACAGAAGCCAGTTCACCCCCAACAATACCGCCGCGGCGCCGTAGATGGCCAGCGTGCGCCGGTTGGACGCGTTTTTGATGAGGGCGCGCCAATCACGCCGCAGGAGCATGACCAGGGCCATCAGGAGGAAGGACCAACTCACCCGGTGAAGGGTAATTTGAAAAGCAGGCACTTCCTGAATGGCCTTGAAGTAAATAGGGAAAAAACCCCATAGAATATATGCCGTCGCGCCGTACAGTATACCTTTATTCATATTGCGATCCGTTCTCTGATGGAATGACGATAAGCGGTAATCATACCACCGGAATTATTTTTGTAAGAATCAAATTTTAGGCACAGGCGCGGCGAAGCCGCGCCTGTGCCTAAAATTTGGAATTCTTCACAGTTTTGCAGATATTAAACGCGGGAAAAGAAATCGACGATGTTTCCATCGGGGTCACGGAACCAGAACGCGCGAGCGCCCCAGGGGTGTGTTTGGGGCGGCTTGACCATCTCGATGCCCATTTCAGACAGTCTACGGTACTCGGCGTCCACATCTTGCACCTCAAAGGCGATGGTGATATTCCCGCTGCCCGCGCCGCGCATCGAGCCGGGGGCCATCTGTTCCATCCCGACCCTGGAGAAAATAGCCAGGTCCAGCCCGCCCACGTGGAATTCGGCATGGACGTCATCCCCCTCCGCTTCGGCGGCAAAAATACGCCCATAGTAATGCACCAGGGCTGAAACGTCTTCGGTCACCAGGCAAATGCCAGAAAATTTCATACTCAATCTCCCAAAATCAGATGATGGCCTATCGGTCATGATTATACCCCTACCACCTCCGGTGTCTCTGCGCCCTGATGCGCCGCTGGTGATAAAATTAGAAACTGGCAACTTCGTCCACCATCCATCAAGGAGAATGTTCCATGCAAACCACACAACCCGAACAGAGCGGTTTTTCGGCAGCCCGCTT
>JAEXTI010000096.1 GCA_023406965.1 Chloroflexota bacterium | reverse complement strand
TGCGTCCAACCAGAGGTGGGCAAAGCCGTCGAACTGACCACGGCATCTCCGCTCTGGTTCACCAGACGCAGATAGCCGTCGGTTGTCATCTCCAGCTTGAACTCTTTCAGTTCGCCTGCCGTCTCGCTCCACTTAGAGAGGATCGTCCCGCTGCCTTGTCGCTGTACCCAGAAGGCCAGGGCAAAAGGCGCTCCACCGGCGAAGCTCAAGCCCTGAGCGCTGCCGCTCACCTCCAACACATCTCCAGCATCTCCGGCTATCAGGCCGCCGTCAAACTCCACCGCCTGGTCATACCGCCCGGCAAAACCTGCCTCGGGGCAGGTGTCGCCCTGGCACGAAGCATGATAGTTGAAGTTTGACGTGTCCATGAACATATTGGCGCCACTGCCTTCATCCAGTTGGAGCATCACCAGCGAGGCATCGTGCTCGCGGGTATCGATCTCATAGTCCAGGATGTTGGCATTGCTGAACACACCCGGATGGAAGCCGTACACCTGCTCCTGCTTATCGGTCAACCCGTCCAGGTCTGTGTCCACCATCAGCGGGTTAGGATAAACGCGCGTGCGTAGTTCTTTGCCGCTGGCATCGAAGCCATAAACGAAATACCAACCTTCGATTTCAGCCCCATCCGGCAAACCATCTCCATCCGAGTCCGGTCGCATCGGGTCGGTGCCTTCTTTCACCTCGCGCCCATCCAGCAGCCCATCATCGTCGGAGTCCGGCAGGCTGGGATTCGAACCGTTCTGCACTTCAAAGGCATCCGACAAACCGTCATTATCCGTATCAAAGTCCGAATCGTCAGGGTCATTACCCTGATAATACGTCGATACGAGGGTATCCCCATCGGCGTCGCGGAATACTGGGAAAGATGGAGTGGCGTCGGTACCCCAGGCAAATGAATAACCACCTGAGCCGGACTCGGCCAGTTGGTAGAAATCATCTAAGGTCGCCGGGAACACATCCACGGTCATGGAACTGGCCAGGTCCACATGGATGGTGGCCCGCTCGGTGCGAATATAGCAAACAGGTATCCAGGTAGGAATGGGAGGAATGGGCGGAATGGCCCAGCATTCCTGCACCGGTACCGCACTGGCCTCGCTCAGGTAAACAGCCGGTTCGCGGTTCACGCCCGCGTTCGGCAGGTCCACCGCATAACCAGACGTCGTGGCATTCACCGTCACCGACCAAACATCGTCCCCCACGCTGGTCCAACTTGGAGCGATCTCACCCCGCTCCAACCCGTCATGGAAGTCCGTTTCAGCGGTTTGGATCTTGTACTGGAAATTGGCACTCTTTGCATTGGAGTCACTCCACTGCCAGAAGTAAACCAGCGACTTCCAATCTAGGGGAATGCTCTCTTTGGTAACGGTGTTAGTAGTTTCAATCGTCACTTTCAAATTGTTCGTGTCGATATAGCCCAACTTGGGGTGTTGCAGTTGTTGGTCCATGCTACCAAACTCCAACCGCTCCCCGTTGCTGTAGTCGATCATATAATGAACGCCGTAGACCACCCACTTGAAGATCTTGGTCACCCATCCGCTCAAACCAATGCAGATGTACTTATTCACCCAATGCTCATCGCCCAGCGACGAAGCTCCGGCTGCCGCGCACACCGTCATGATCAACGCATCGATGAGCGCGATCACTGCCGCGATCACCGTGCCTACCGGGAAGATTAGCGCAATAGCCGCCATAAGCACAAGACTCATCGTGGCAGCCATTGCCTCTGCCACCATATCCGTGAAGGCCAGGCTGCCAAAGCTCACCCCCGACATGCCCCACGAGACAAAGAACATGGCCCACACAATCACCACACCCACGATCAGGCCAATGATCGCCGCTGTGGAGGCAGCCTTGCTCAAGGTTTGCCCTAATTTTATAACCTTGTAAAGCTCTACCAATCCCTTCACTGCCAGGATTGCTGATATTGCCCCGAATGTCGTGGACAAAATCCGGCCTGCAATCTTGCCTGCCTGGCTGTCTGGAGAAGCCAGCTCGATGATCATGCACGCGGCGATACCGGCCACCAGGATGATGGCAGCCACCGAGGCAGCCACCTTTTTCAGGGTGGTATTCAGGTATTTCGCGATCAGGGCATTGACCTTATCCTTCAACCCCTTGGCCACTGTCTCAAAGAACGCGGAGACTTTGTCCGTGACGCTGCCAGTGCGGATCACCATATTCAGCAGCGGTTGGGTATACAAGGCATCCAGGAAAATTTCGGTGAACTTCTCCGCAATCGTTGAAGCCCCACCGCCGTCTTTTACCAGGCTGGAGGTGAAGGTTTCAATTTCGACATCTTCTTCACCGTTGTCGGTGTTTACCACCGGCGTTCCATTTAATTCCACCAGCGCAGCCATGCCGGCATTAGTCATTTCGGCATACATGCGCGCGATGAAGACCATCCCATCAATCTCATCTCGCGATCTTCCCGACGATCCATCGGGCTTGTAATCATCCAGCGTGCGCCAGTTCGCCTCCAGGCGATCCAGGTAATCTTCGATCTCCATGGCCTGCCAGGTTGTGCCGTCGCGCTTGTAAGGTGACCAGTTCATCACCGCCGAAACCGCCTCGACCTCCCCGCCAAAACTGATCGTGCATTGGTCAGGCGAAGTGCCCGTATAGCACGCATTTCCAGGCTGCCCCAGGCTGGTGGACCGCTCGCGAATTTCGCGGGCAAAGAGCAGCATGGTCACTTCCGGAGGATTGGCTAAACTGTTGTAATAATCCTCAAAAATATCCGTAGAAAGGGTCTGCATTCGCTGGACCAGCCCATCAGAGGAGGGAATATCGTCAAGATACTCCACCTGGAAGGTGTCTTTCTCAAACCCCCACAGACGGTCGTCCCCATCTGGAATGGCGCTGTTGTACTCCGGATCGAAGCGGTCGCGAATATCGGTCACGGTCATGTTCCGCACCCCGGCATTCGCGCGTCCGGAGAGGAAGGACTTCTCTAAACCATTGGCCATGCCCCACAGCGGATCGGAAAACTCGGGCGCGCTGTCGGTAGCCGGGTTCTCAAACACCACCGCCAGGTCCACGCCGTGCTGCTCACTGACCGATAACCCGGTCAAAGTGAACTGCTCTGGGTAAGTGTGCACAATGCGCGTCACATCCTGAACAAAGTGTTCCGGGTAATCCGCATCGCACCAGTCGCCATTATCTGAATTCCAATCCGGATCCACCGGCTTACACACATCCGTGATCAGGTTCAATGCCCACACCAGGCTCACTTCCTGGCGGCTGTCATTGAAGCGGTTCCCCTCGTTGGTCAGCGGCAGCCGAGCGGTGAAAGCCACCGGCATGGAACCCGCTTCGTTATATTCCAACTGCAAGGGCCCGTAAAGCACAACCTCGCCGGTATCGGCGTCTGTTCGGGCAAAAATGCCGTAAGGGTGAATAACGCTTTCATCCACCACCTTGTCTGCCAGCGTGCCGTGCGCCATCGGATAGGCTTCCTGACAGGCCAGAATTTCGGTCCCGGCGGAATCTCGAACCTGGAAGGGTCGGTTGCCATCGGCAAACGATCCCAGAGGGATATTCACAGTCTGCGATTCCCCTTCAGCCAGGTTTCCGGCCAAAGCGACGCTGGTTGCGTCGTCGCATGTGCCGCTGCCAATGTAGATGGGGTGGCTTCCGGTAGGGGCATCGGTCAACGTGACCCTCGTTTGTGTCGCCGAAAGCGCGGTCAACTCCACCGTGCCTTCAAATTCCTCGCTGGAAATGGAAAATTCGTAGTGGTCGGTAAGCGCCAGCGGAATACTGTTGCCCTTCAGGCGCACTTCGGCCATCGGAATCAGGCGCAAGTCACCGTAAGAAGCTCGTGGATCCCCGGCGGTCGCTCCTGTCTCGGAAATTTCGGCAAAGGTGACATCATCCACCTGCTGGACTTGCCCGTCGGTGTCACCTGAGGGCCAATCCAGCACGTTTTGAGTATACGTCAGGTGCTCAGTCACCGTCGGTCGGAACTGGTATGTGAGGAACAACGGCATGTCGGCTGTCGCTCCAGAACCTTCGAACACCAGCGGGTTGCTCGGGCTGAACACCTGGCTGACCAGATTGAAAGGCGTGGCATCCACCACCGTCGGAACGCCGTCGCCGTCGTCATCGGGATCAAAAATGTCCGGGGTGCCGTCGCCATCTGTGTCGCCGCACACACCCGCGGCGGGGTCAGCGGCAGTGATCACCCTCTGTGGACACTCCACACCGTCCAACACACCGTCCAAATCGGTGTCATAATCATCCGGGTTCGAATACCACATTCCGGTGTCATAATAAAAACCGATCGTTTCCGCATAATCGGAAATCTGATCGTTATCCGAGTCAACCTTACCCGGAAGCAAACCCAAGGGCAGTTCCTGCCCATCCAGCAGGCCGTCCCCATCGGTATCGGCCCTGGTTTTGTCCAAAATGGTGGGGCCATACTCGTCTTCGTAAGCATCGGTCAGGCCATCACCGTCGGTGTCTTGTTCCGCTTCGCCCACCGCGGCGCCCGGCGGCGTGGAAAATGCCGCAGCCCGGATGGGGTCGAGCATCATCCCGGCTTCCTTCTGCTCTAAAGGCGCCACGTTTGGCTGCCAACTGCTGGTCAGCAATTCGGTCAGCGCGCTCTTTTCCTTTTCAACCCGCTCCTGGTCTGCCGCCTCCTGAACAGCTTTTTCGTGCTGTTCCAGTGAAAGGGAAGCCGCTTTGGCGCTGCGCCACAACGGTTCGGACAGCATAGAGGTGATTACCAAGACCGCCACAATGGCATAACACCAGCGCCGGTTGGCGTTGGATATCAGTCCGTAGAACAACAGGAACAACGCCCCGGTCATCCCACCGGTGAAGGCAATTTGTGTCCAGCCCGCAGTGGTAGTCGGCAGGTTAAACCAACTCGAAAACTGCGCCGGCAGGCCTTTGGCAACCATCAGGTCTTCACTGGATACGCCGTAATAGGTGGTCGAAATTTTGGCTTCCATGTGCTCGCCGTTCGCTTCGTCTGGGAAGCGAATCTCCACCAGCATACGCACCAGCATCCCATCTTCATCGATCCACGCCTGACCGTTCCCATCCATGCCCACCAGCTTGTCGGAAAGGCTGAGGGACATCCCCGCGGGCAATTGCCCCGATCGCTGCAATTCGGCAATCATCTGGTCGCGCATGAAGCCGGCGAACTTTGTCCCATCCAGTTCAAACGAATAGCGCGTTACATCAAATGAGACCATTGAGCCATCCGCCTGAGGCATCTGGATGCGCTCACGGTTTTCCAATTGAACCGCGCGTGCCGCCGACAGGAACGATGCCGGATCCTTCCCTGGGGCGATGAGCATATCACCTTCATCCTCGATCGGTTGCCAATCACCCTGCCCCATGCGACTAAACGCTTGACCTTGCGTGTACTTAATATCCAGGGCGTCCTCAGCCCCGCCCGCGCTGTCATCGTCCCAGAAGCTCAGGAAAAGCTCCCCTTCCTGCATCCTCGACCAACCATCGGCGTTATAAATTTCAAGCTGGCTGGATTGCCCTGCATTTGCCATCATCGGCGCCGGGAAGGCGCGTTGCTCGATGGTAGTCGAGAAGCGGTAGAAGTTCACCCGCCCAAGCAAGCTCCAGGCAGACTCCACGGCTCGTTGGTGAGCCTGTGCGGGTGCTGCCTGCGCCAACAGCAGCCATCCCATGACGATGCAACCCAACAGGCCGCACACCAGTGCGATTCTTGACAGGTGACGTTTAGACAACTTCATTGCTTCCCCCTTTGAAGGGCTAGAAAATGATGGCTGGATGGATAACCGGCTCGTCCTTCATGGACTTTGGTGAATGATCGAACTTAAATATTCTATTGTGTCGGTTCAACAAATAAGGAATTGGGTCACAAGCACATGATTACAAGGTTAATTATATACAGGTTTTCTTATAGGGCATTGACAATAAAATTACAAAAGCATAACGATTTTTGAAACTACTCAGATCCTGGTAGAAAATCCCGGCTCTTTTTGGTGTTTGGCAGAGATTCGCCCTTCCAAACACCAAAAAGAGCTGGGATTAATATTCAGGAGTATAATTCGTCTATCATTTATAATCGCAACGATCAGGACGAGTAACTGGACGCGCAACCCCAGAGAGAAGAAACCCTGGCTGTAAGTTTCTTCAAAAGCCCCCAGTGAAAACCCCCTGTGAGCGTAAACCGGAACAGGTAGAAGCCTCAGTATGGAGAACGGTCGACCCCGTTATCGGTCAACAGAGATGATTCAGTTTTCTGGATCAATCTGGGTGGAACCGCGTGATGACTCAACTCTCGCCCCAGAAGGGCGAGAGTTTGTTTTAATGTTACTGCTCCGTCCTTTGGGGAAAGAATCCGAATTTGCGGTGTTTGATGGGGCGAAGCCCCAACAAACACCACAAATTCGGGACTTTTCTACCAGGGCCTGAGTAGTTACGTTTCAATCTTGGTTATGGAAACTTGGAGGAAATATGGCAGACAAAAAAGCTCAATATGAGGAATCGGCGTTATATCGAATTCGCCATTCCACCGCGCACATCATGGCACAGGCAGTGCTGGAGAAATTTCCCGATGCGAAAATCGCCATCGGCCCGGCCATTGATGACGGCTTCTATTACGACTTTGACCTCCCCCGCGCCCTCACTCCGGAGGATCTGGAGAGCATTGAAAAACGGATGCGTGGCATCATCCAATCGAAGGTCAAGTTTGAGCGGCGCGTAGTAAGCGCAGAAGAAGCCAAAGCGCTCTTCAAAGACCAGCCCTTCAAACTGGAGTTGATCGATGGCCTGGAAGAAGGCAAGCTGGATGACGACGGCAACCCGGTCGATGAAAAACCCGAGATTTCCCTTTACACCCAGGGCAACTTCACCGACCTGTGCCGCGGGCCGCACGTAGATCTGTCCACCCAGATCAATCCCGCCGCCATCAAGCTCATGTCCGTTGCCGGGGCCTACTGGCGCGGTGACGAGAAACGCCCCATGCTCCAGCGCATCTACGGAACCGCCTGGGGCTCCCCAGACGAATTGAAGGGTTACCTGTGGCGCATGGAAGAAGCCAAGAAGCGCGACCACCGCAAGATTGGCCACGATCTCGACCTGTTCAGCGTTGTCGATGAAATCGGCGCCGGCCTGATCCTCTGGCACCCCAAAGGCGGCAAGATTCGCAAGCTCATTGAGAACTTCTGGACCGAAGAACACGAAGCCAACGGTTACGACTTCGTCTATACTCCCCATATTGGGAAGGCTCAATTATGGGAAACCAGCGGGCACCTGGGCTTCTATAAAGAGAACATGTACTCGCCGGTTGATATCGAAGGCCAGCAGTATTACCTCAAACCGATGAACTGCCCCTTCCATGTCTACATATATAAGAGCTCTTTGCGCTCCTACCGCGAACTGCCCTTGCGCTATGCCGAGGAAGGCACCGTCTACCGCTATGAGCGCAGCGGCGTGATGCACGGTCTCATGCGCGTGCGCGGCTTCACCCAGGACGACGCTCACCACTTCTGCCGCCCCGACCAGATGCCTCAGGAAATCGACTTCGTCCTCGATTTCAGTCTGCACATCTTGCGCAGTTTTGGATTCAGCGAGATACAGGCATACCTCAGCACAAAACCCGAGAAGTCGGTTGGCGAACCAGAACGCTGGCAGGCAGCCGAGGCCGCCTTAGAGGCTTCGTTGAAGCGATCCGGCCTGGATTATCAGGTCGACCCCGGTGGCGGCGCCTTCTACGGGCCCAAGATCGACCTCAAGGTCAAAGACGCTATCGGTCGCGAATGGCAGCTCTCCACCATCCAGTTCGACTTCAATCTGGCCGAGCGCTTTGACCTCACCTACATCGGCGAAGACGGGCAGCCTCACCAACCTTACATGGTTCACCGCGCCTTGCTGGGTAGCCTGGAGCGTTTCTTCGGCGTGCTCATCGAGCACTACGCCGGAGCCTTCCCCGTATGGCTGTCCCCCGTCCAGGTGGCCTTGGTGCCCATCGCCGACCGTCATCTCGAGTATGCCAAAGATGTGGCCGCCCAACTGCGAAAAGCCGGGCTGCGCGTGATGGTTGATGAGCGTTCGGAGCGCATGAACGCCAAAATCCGCGACGCTCAAAATCAGAAGATACCCTATATGCTGGTGATAGGCGACCAGGAGATGGAAAACAACCAGATCGCCTTGCGCTTGCGCAACAACCAGAACCT
>JAEXTI010000078.1 GCA_023406965.1 Chloroflexota bacterium | reverse complement strand
TATGCCGAAGCCTGGGCTTTTTTGGGAGAGGCGCAGGAGCAGTTGGGCATGGACGGGCTGGAGGCTTTGCGGCGCGCCGAGCAAGTCAATCCGAATTCCGTGCTGGCGCAAGCATTACTGACTTTATACTGGTCGCGGGCAGGAGCGGTGGACCAGGCTTTGCTCCATTTGCAGAAGGCCGCCACCATCGAGCCGCAGCGGGCAGTCTGGCAGATTGAGTTGGGGGCATTAACGGCTCAAAAAGGTGACTTGCTTGCCGCGCAGGCTTACTATGAAGCTGCGGCGAAACTGGAGCCGGAAAGCACGCAGGTCTGGTTGGAACAGGCTCGTTTCAGCCTGACCTATCAAGTGGATTTGAGCGGCTATGGGCTGAGCGCAGCCCGCGAGGCGTACCGCCTGGCGCCGGAGGATGCCGAAGTGCTGGACACAATGGGCGCAGTATTTTTGGGGTTGGACGACCTGACCACGGCGGAACGTTTCTTGCAACAAGCTCTTACAAAGGATTCGGAACTGGCTTCCGTTCATCTGCACCTGGGGCAGATGTACCTGATCCAGGCGGAAAGTGAAAATGCACATGAAAGCCTGCTTCGGGCGGCTGCGCTGGATGCGGGAGGCGGGACCGGGTTGCTGGCTCAGCGGTTGCTGGAGCTGCACTTTCCGTAGAGAATATACCCCCGAAATCATGTAAGGAGCTTGAAATGGGAAAAAGGTCTGCGCTTATCGGTTGCATGGCTTGGATTGTCTGGTTTTGCGCCGGCTGCGGCCCGCTGCCGGCGGCGGAGACCACCACCCCTGCACCCCAACCGGGGGAAGTGCTGTTTCAAGACGATTTCTCTCAGACACCGGGCAGTTGGGGCACATGGAGCGATGATGGCGCCGTGATTACCTATGAGGGCGGCGGCTTGCGCATTTTGGTGAATGAAGCGCATTACGATTTCTGGTCGGTTTCCGGGAAAACATTCTCGGATGTGCAGGTTGAAGTGGATGCTACGCGCGTTGGCGGACCGACCGATAATGATTTTGGCCTGGTATGCCGTTATCAGAATGCTGAAAATTTTTACATTTTTATCATCAGTAGTGACGGTTACTATGGCATTGCAAAATTGAAAGATAACCAGCATAGCCTGATTGGCATTGACCAGTTACAATATAGCTCCGTGATTGCAACCGAGCAGCCTGTCTATCGCATCCGGGCGGATTGCACAGGCCAGACGCTGCGGCTGTTCGTGGACGGGAACCTGTTGATGGAGGCGCAGGATGGCGACTTCAGCGCGGGAGACGTGGGAGTGCTGGCTGGATCGTATGCCACGCCGGGCGTGGACATCTTATTTGATAATTTTTTGGTGAAACAACCTTAGCGGATGAAAATTTTTCTGGACTCGGTCGGTTGCCGGCTGAATCAAAGCGAAATTGAACAATTTGCGAGACAGTTCCGGGCGGCAGGTCACAGCCTGGTGGGCAGCGCCGCCGAAGCGGACCTGGTGGTGGTGAACACCTGCGCAGTCACCGCGGCAGCCTCGTCGGATTCGCGCTCGCGGGTGCGACAGGCAGCACGGGTGGGCGGCGCGGGCATTGCCGTGACGGGCTGCTGGGCCACCCTGGAGCCGGGCGCAGCCGCGGGGTTACCCGGTGTCACTCATGTGGTGGACAATATGCACAAGGATGCCCTGGTGGCAGACTTGTTGGGGCTGTCTGTCGAGGTGTTCGACCTGGAACCGCTGGCGCGCGAGCCGCTGCCGGGGCTGCACCTGCGCACGCGGGCATTTATCAAGGTGCAGGACGGCTGCGACAATCACTGCACGTTTTGCATCACGCGGGTCGCTCGCGGTGCTGGACGCAGCCGATCGTTGGATGAGGTGCTGGCGGACGTGAACGGTGCTTTAGCGGGGGGCGCACAAGAAGTAGTGCTGACTGGAGTACACCTGGGCTCGTGGGGGCAGGATTTTGCAACCCCGGCGCATCTCTACGATCTGGCGCGAGCCTTATTAGAGAGAACCGCTGTGCCCCGGCTGCGCTTGAGTTCGTTGGAGCCGTGGGACCTGGACGAGCGTTTCTTCTCACTGTGGGAAGACCCGCGCCTGTGTCGCCACCTGCACCTGCCCTTGCAGTCGGGCTGTGCTGGAACGTTGCGGCGCATGGCGCGTAACACCACTCCCGAGGCCTATGCTCGCCTGTTGGGTCAAGCCAGGCGCGTGGCCCCCGAAATGGCTATCACAACCGACATGATCGTTGGTTTTCCGGGCGAGAGCGAGACAGAGTTCGCCGAAAGCCTATCCTTTGTCAAGGAAATGGCTTTTTCCGGTGGGCACGTCTTCAGCTATTCGCCACGCAGCGGTACCCCGGCGGTGAAGCTGCCCGGCGCGGTTGCCAGTGCCATCAAAAAGGAGCGCAGCGCAGCCATGCGGGCTGTCTTTGCCGAGGTGACGCTACGTTATGCGCAGCGATTTGTGGGCAGCGAGCTGGAGGTGTTGTGGGAAGCCGGCGACTCCTACGGGCCGGATGGCTGGCGCATGCACGGGTTGAGCGATAACTACCTGCGCGTGACCACCACTGCGCCGGAGAAGATGTGGAATCAAGTCAGCCGCGTGCAGATCGACGCGGCTGATGGAGATGGGCTGCGCGGGCGGATTGTGGGCTAAGAAATATTCTGGAAATTTCTGCTGCTCTTAGCCCCACAGACGCAGCGCGCCAAAAATGAAACCCGCGCCGAGCACGGAACCGGCTACCACCTGTCCGAAGGTGTGGCGGTGCAGGCGCAGGCGCGACCAGGCTACCAGGGGGATGATGAGCAGCAGGGGCAGGCCGCCGGAGCCGAGCAATTGCCAGGAAAGCACGGCAAAGCTGGCGGTACCGGCTGCGTGGGCGCTAATTTTCCAGCGCGTGTTGATGAGGAACAGGGTCAGGCCCTGGCCAACGGCCGCGCCTGAAAGCACCAGGAACATTTGCGGGGCCCCGCCTACGCTCATCACAATCCAGGTCAGCGCGCCGCAGCTCAAGCTGACCACATATGGCCAGAAACGCTGCTTGCGAACGTAAACGTCGAAGTCGGTGATTTTACCGCGCCGCAGCAGCCAGACGATGAACAGGGTAGGCAGCAGGATGGTAAAACCCACCAGGAAACCCGCCCAACCCCAGGCGCCTGAGGTGGCTGAACGTGCCGCGGTGAGGGCTGTGCAGATGACCGCCAGGAGCGGCGGGCTGGCCAGCCGGGAGACCCAGCGGGCAACACTGCGCCCGCGCGTGGCGGGCACTTCGGGGAGAACGTTTTCAACTGTTTGAACGGAGAGGGAAGTTTCGGTCGTCATGATAATACTATAAGGGCCGAGCATTAATAACAAGTTGTCAGACCGTTAAGGGACGGATAAGATACAGACTTGTTTGAATATTGAAATTATTATACGGAGTTAATGAGGATTTCGGAGCCGTTTGTAATGCAATTGTATGGAATCAGTAAGGCGGAAAGGGGTTAGAGACCCAGGTCCTGGATTAATTTGCGCAGCAGGTTGGCGGAGTTACGCAGGCCGAGCTGTTCTGCGGCGTCCAACTCGAGGTGCAGCGTTTTCTCGATTCCGCCGCGGTCTACTACGCTGGGCAGGCTGAGATACACGTCGTTGATGCCATAATAGTCTTTGATGTAGCTTGAGACTGACAAAACCGTGCTCTGGTCGCGCAGGATGGCTTCGACGATGCGCAGCAAGCCCATGCCGATGGCGTAATAGGTGGCGCCTTTGCGCTCAATGATGTGATAGGCGGCATCGCGGGTTTGCTGGAAGATATCCTGCAAGTCGGCGTCCACACAGTGCATGTTGTTTTGCCGGCAGTACACCGGCAGGTGCATCCCGGCGATGTTGGCCAGCGACCAGACAGGCACCTCGCTGTCGCCGTGCTCGCCGATGATGTAAGCGTGCACGCTGCGGGCATCCACCTGGAAATATTGGCTGAGCAGGTAGCGGAAGCGGGCTGTGTCAAGGATGGTCCCCGAGCCAATGACGCGCTCGCGGGGCAAACCAGACAGCTTCCAGGATGCGTAGGTGAGCACGTCGACGGGATTGGTGGCGATGAGGAGGATGCCGTTGGGGTTGTTTTGGGCGATTTGGGGAATGATGGAGCGGAAGATTTCGACGTTGCGAGCGGTCAGGTCGAGGCGCGTTTCTCCGGGGCGTTGAGCACTGCCGGCAGTGACCACCGTGACGGCGGCTCCGGCGCAGTCGGAGTAATCACCGGCCCAAATACGCACAGGACGGGCCAGTGGAACCGCGTGGTTGAGGTCCATCGCTTCGCCTTCCGCTTTGGCGCGGTTGGCGTCGATCAGGACAATCTCGCTTGCCAGTCCGCTCTGTAGCAGGGAATAGGCAAACGTCGCGCCCACATAGCCCGCCCCGACGACAACAACTTTTACCGGGCGGTGCAGATCTTCTCCAGGCATAGAGAAATCCTTGAGGGAGAGAACTGCGGAATTATTCCTCGGTCTTTTCGACTTTCTCGACCTTGGCTTCTTCCTCTTTGTCTTCCTTGGACTTAAGGCCTTCGCGGAACGAGCGGATACCATTGCCAAGTTCGCCGGCGATCTTGCCGATGCGACCGACACCGAAGAGCAGGATCACGATCACGAGGATAATCGCGAGTTCGGGGACTCCTAATTTCAGGGGCATAGACTCTCTCCTTTTGTAATTTGGGTAAACTTACCCAATCTAGTGTTGTGATTATAACCGATTTTTGACGTCCGAAACGGCGGACCCGCGCGCGTAGGGCGGGTAATCATTCCTTTGACAAATTGGACACTTCGTAGTAATATAGCACCGCGATGGCGAGGTAGCTCAACGGTGGAGCAGTGGACTCATAAGCCATTGGTTGTGGGTTCAAATCCCACCCTCGCCAC
>JAEXTI010000061.1 GCA_023406965.1 Chloroflexota bacterium | reverse complement strand
GCAATGATGCCATCCACCTGCTTCAACCCGCCCAAATCGTACAGAACTGCATCGGGCGAGTTGCCAATCATTTCACCGGCAACAAACCACAGGTCCGCTCCGGCTTTCTGGGCAGCATCAATCAGTCCCCGCCACAGATACCACTTTTCATAATTAAAAGAACCTCCCGGCGCGCTGCCAAAGAAAGCAATCCTGAGATTGCGTTCTTTGGTGAGCATATCCGCCGGGAGGTCAGGTTGAAGTGCCACAGTTGCCGGGAGCGTTTTACCGCCGGATTATAAGCCCGGAATCCTCTTTCCTTCGGGAATTGTCATAACATGGTCTACCAGACCGTATTCAACTGCCTGCTCAGCGCTCATATAGCGATCGCGCTCCGTGTCGCGCTGAATAGCCTCCACCGTCTGCCCGGTATGCGAAGCCAGCACTTGATTGAGACGCGCCTTCAAGCGCAGGATCTCCCGCGCCTGGATCTCAATCTCAGTCGCCTGGCCCTGCGCTCCGCCCAACGGCTGGTGCATATGAATGGTCGCGTTGGGCAAGGCGTAGCGCTGCCCCTTGGTGCCCGCAGTCAACAACACCGTTCCAAACGAAGCCGTCACGCCCACCGCCAGCGTGCTGATCGGGTTGGGAATCACTTGCATCGCATCATAAATCGCCAACCCTGCGTAAACCACTCCGCCGGGCGAGTTGATATACATCTGAATCGGCGCTTCGCGGTCCTCGTTGCTCAAAAACAGCAACTGTGCCACGATTGAATTGGCCACCTTGTCATCAATGGCTGTCCCCAGATAGATGATCCGGTTACGCAGCAGCATCGAGTAAACGTCAAAGGACCGTTGATTTTGGTCGGTCACCATCACCTGCGCAGCAGGAAGGAAATCCATGTTCATTAGTACACCTCATTGGATTCGAGCTTTTTTGCCTCGTTGTTTACCCATTATAGTTTTTTTGATAGGGCTTCGTCAATGGAAGTTTACCAACTGTAGATGATTCATACACAATTCATATACTTGCTATAATCAATCAAACTCGCTTTTCTTCATCCCGCCTCAAAGCTTTTCCCTCGGAGTTATCCCCCATGAAACACCCATCCCCTTCGATGTGTCCTCGCGCCGCTCTCACGCGCCGCGAGTTTCTCCGCGGCATGGGCGCTGCCGCCGCGGGGCTGGCACTGTCCGCCTGTCAGCCCAAAACGCCCCCCTCCACTTTGCCCCTCGCAGGCAACAAGACCGGCGATCATAAAGCTCTCGTTTCCATCCGCGCAGCCGATAGCTACGACCCCGTCCTCATCCGCAAACAGGTACAGGCCATGTTCGATGATATCGGCGGCTTGAAAGACATCCTCGCCCACGGCAACCGGGTCGCCATTAAAACCAATCTGACCGGTGGCATCACCACGCGTGGGTTGCCGGGCATCCCCGAAATCGATAGTTACCTGACCCACCCCGAAGTGGTTCGCGCCGTCATCGAACTCTTCCGCGATTCGGGCGCAAAGGATATTTTCGTCGTCGAGGCCGTCTACGAGCCCGAATCCTGGCCCGCCTACGGCTACACGGATATGGTCAAAGCAACCGGCGCAACCCTGGTTGACCTGAGTAACTTCGCGCCCTATTCCGGCTTCGAAAAAACGCCCGCCGGAACCGATCCTTTCATCTACGAAGACTTCCCCCTCAACCCTGTGCTCAATGAAGTCGATGTGTTTGTGTCAGTCGCCAAGATGAAATGTCACAACATCGCCGGAGTGACGCATTCCATGAAAAACCTGGTCGGCCTGGCGCCGCTCTTGCCCTTTGAAGCGAACCCCGGCGACCACATGCGCTCACAATTACACGGGACAGGCGACGTGACGCGCACTCGTCTGCCCCGTGTCATCGTCGACCTTAACCGCGCCCGGCCCATCCACCTCGCCGTCATCGACGGAGTCTGGACCACCGAAGCCGGTGAAGGCCCCTGGATACCCGCCATGACGCCCATCAAGCCCAACCTGTTGTTCGCGGGCAAAGACCCCGTCGCCACCGACGCAGTCGCCACTGCCGCGCAGGGCTTCGATCCCCTCAGTGATTATCCCAACGAGCCTTTCGTCCACGGTGACAACCACCTCAACCTCGCCGCCGGGTTGGGCCTGGGCACCAACCGCCTGGAAGAGATCAAAATCGTCGGCAAAAAGCTGGCGGAAGTCGTCAAACCCTTCACGCCCAGCTATTAATGGGAGATGACCGCGAAGACTGTCTCTGCTCCTTCTCCCTGCCGCTTCGGCCACCCGTAGGGGTGCCAGGGAGAAGGTAGGGATGAGGGTAAATCATTATCTGATCAGTTTTGGAATAAGAGTACTCTTTCGACTATTCCCCCAGACTCCTCACCCGGGCAAAGAACTCTGCATTTAATGCCGGAGCCGCTTCATCTGCCTTAACCCTGGCGATGAACTCCGCCAGCGCCTCCACGGTCAGCTTTACCAGAGCCTGTCCTTTCTCTGCCGAAGCCGTGCGCGCATCCCCGGCGTAATGCTCCGGATAATTCGCATACCAGCTAATCCCCGCGAAAGCTCCCGGCACCTGCGCCATCCGTCCCAGCGGCTCGGCGGGTTCATCCGGCACCCGATCCATGTGCACCAGGTCGGGGAAATTCGCCATCGTCACGCTCGTCTCGCATTCGCAAGCGTGCATGTGGTTGTCCGTCTCCAGCAGCGCCTGCCACTGCCGGGTCCGTTCCTCGCCCAGATCGCCCTTATACAAATACACGTTGTAAGGTTTCTCCTCCCATAGTGTTGTTTGGGCCAGAAACGGCAGCAAGTAATTATTACCGCCGTGTGCGTTATACAGAATGATCTTCTTGAACCCGTTTCGACCGATTTCATCCAGCACGCTCAACAACAAATCCAGCAGCAGCGCCGGCCGTAACGTCACCGTTCCCGGAAAACAACGCGCCTCGTAAATCTGGCCGAAGTAAAAAGGAGGAAACACCACCGCCGGCTCAATCTCCGCTGCCAGGCAAGCCTCGCGATGCCCGTTTAAAAAGTCCGTTCCCAGCGGCAAATGCTCTGCGTGTTTTTCCACCACGCCCAACGCCAGAATGCACACGCCCGTGTCCTTCACCGCCCGGGCAAAATCAGATGAAGTTAATTGTTCCCACAACATCTCATTCCTCCATATCTGAATTATAATAACCCCTATACTTATATCAGAATTTTCAAAACTGCTTAGAAGGTGAAAGAATTCTCTTTGCGCCTTCTGACTGAATCGGTTTTTTTATCATCAGGTGGGAGTTGCCGATCCTAAACCTGTGCAGTTTATAACACTCGTGATGCCAGGAGTTTTTACGTGTCCGATAAATCCCTTTCTCTTCTTCCTTATCTCAATCCTGATCTCCCCATTTCTGAGCGTGTCCAAGACCTTCTCTCCCGAATGACTTTAACCGAAAAAATCAGCCAGATGCGCAACGGCTGTTCAGCCATTCCCCGGCTAGGCATCCCGGCCTATGACTTCTGGAGCGAAGCCCTTCACGGCGTAGCGCGCAACGGACGTGCCACAGTCTTCCCCCAAGCCATCGGCATGGCTGCCACCTGGGACAAGGATCTGGTCAAGCGCGTCTCGACCGCCATCAGCGATGAAGGCCGCGCAAAATACCATGAAGCCCTGCGCAAAAACGGCAAGAATCTCATCTACCAGGGCATTACCTTCTGGTCGCCAAATGTAAACATCTTCCGCGATCCCCGTTGGGGGCGCGGGCAAGAGACCTGGGGCGAAGACCCCTATCTCACCGGTGAAATGGGTTCGGCCTTCGTCCAAGGACTGCAAGGCGACCATCCCCGCTACATGAAAACTGCCGCCTGCGCAAAGCACTACGCCGTCCATTCCGGCCCCGAGCGCGACCGCCACACCTTCAACGCCGTGGTCTCCAAGCGCGACCTCAACGCCACCTACCTGCCCGCCTTCAAAAAACTGGTTCAGGAAGCCAAAGTCGAAGCTGTGATGGGCGCTTACAACCGCACCAATGACGAAGCCTGCTGCGCCAGCGAAATGCTCATGGGCGAAACTTTGCGCGGCAAATGGGGCTTTGAAGGCCATTACGTCTCAGACTGCGGCGCGCTCACCGATATCCACGCAAACCACAAAATCACTGCCGATGCCGCCGAGACCTGCGCCCTGGCACTCAAAAGCGGCTGCGACCTGGGTTGTGATCATGCCTACTTTGAACACCTCCAGGAAGCGATCGACCGCGGCTTGGTCTCCGAAGCCGATGTTGACGTTTCTCTGGCCCGCACACTCACCACCCGTTTCAAGCTGGGCATGTTCGATCCCCAGGAAATGGTTCCTTATAGCGCCATCTCAATGGACGTGGTTGGCTGCCAGGCCCACAGAGATCTCGCATACGAAGCCGCCAAAAAGTCCATCGTCCTGCTCAAGAACAAAAACAACATCCTGCCCCTCAAAAAGGATTTGCGCACCGCCCTGGTCGTTGGCCCCAGCGCCACCAGCCTGGAAGTGCTCCTGGGCAATTACTACGGCATGAACACCACCCTCACCAGCCTCCTGGAGGGCATCCTGGGCGCCGTGCCCGAAGGCGTCAAACTCGAGTACCGCCAGGGCTGTCTGCTCAACCAGCCCAACAAAGCCCCCATGGATTGGTCAATTTTCGAAGCCGCCTCCGCCGATGTCACCATCGCTTGCGTGGGCTTCTCCCCGCTCATGGAAGGCGAGGAAGGCGACGCCATTCTTTCCGATCAGAATGGTGACCGCCTCAGTATTGACCTGCCCGCGGCACAGGCCGAGTACATCAAAAAGATTATTGTCGGCGGCGCCAAGGTCGTCCTGGTCGTCACCGGCGGCAGCCCCATTGTCCTGGGCGAACTGGCCGATATGGTTGAAGCCGTGGTCTACGTCTGGTACCCCGGTCAGGAAGGCGGGCGCGCAGTTGCCGATGTGCTGTTTGGCAACGCCGTCCCCTCTGGAAAATTGCCTCTCACCTTCCCCAAATCCATCGACCAACTTCCGCCCTTCGAAGATTACCGCATGACTGGGCGCACCTATCGCTATTCTACCGCCGAGCCGCTCTACCCCTTTGGCTTCGGTCTTAGCTATACGCAGTTTGAGTACTCAGACTTATCTCTTTCCGCAAACAGCATCCGCGCCCGCAAGGACATCACGGCTCGCTTCACCCTCACCAACAAAGGCTCCGTTGCCGCCGACGAGGTTGTCCAGTTCTACCTTTCCGATCTCGAAGCTTCGGTTGAGGTTCCCATTGCCAACCTGATCGGTTTTGAACGCGTACACCTTGAGCCCGGTCAAAGCCAACAGATGGGATTCACCGTCACCCCTGAGATGATGAAACTGGTCAACGATGAAGGTGAATCTGTGCTAGAACCCGGCATGTTCCGCCTGACCATCGGCAGTTGCTCCCCCGGCCTCCGTGCCCTGGAGCTTGGCGC
>JAEXTI010000006.1 GCA_023406965.1 Chloroflexota bacterium | reverse complement strand
GAATTTCCCCTACTACATTTAAGCGGAGCAAGCACAGCACACATGACGCAAGATCAACCCTCGACCCCTTCCTGGTTAGATCGCCCTCTTTTCGGCAACCAGTTCCGAATAACCCTCCAAACCCTGCTGGTAATTGTGATCCTGCTTCTGGCCGTGACAAGCCGGTTTGCCATGCTGGGCGAGCGGGTGATGAGTCACGACGAAGTGAACCACGTCTGGCCTTCGCATGATCTCTACATGGGCCGTGGTTATGCCCATAGCCCCGTCACCCACGGCCCCTTCCAGTTCCACATCGTCGCCCTCAGCTACTTTCTGCTAGGTGACAGCGATTTCTCTGCCCGCGTCCCAGCCGCCTTGTTCAGCGTGGCTGCGGTAGCCTTTGTGCTGTTCGGCTTCCGTCGCTACCTCGGGCGTACCGGCGCGCTGCTGGCCGGGTTGTTCTTCACCATCTCGCCGTACATGCTTTTCTACGGCCGCTACACCCGCAACGAGGGCTTCATCGAACTGCTGGGCGTGCTGATGTTATATGCTGCCCTGCGCCACCTGGATAAAGGCGACAAACTCTCCCTATTCCTGTTGACCACATCACTGGTCATGCACTTTATAGTGAAGGAAACCTCCTTCATTTATGCGGCCCAGTTGCTCCTTTTCATCGGTATGCTCTTTGTCGCCGAGCTTTCTCGCGTTAAGTTCAAAACCCAAAACGGTTTCAATATCTTCATCATACTGGTCATCGTGGCTGTCCTTCTGGCTGGAGCCGCTCTGGCCGTGGATAGCATCGGTGGCGCTGCGGCTGCCGAAGCCGTCACCCCGCTTCCTACCGAAGGCCCCGAAACCCCTGCCGCGCCCGCTCCAGCCGGCCCTTCATCCATCGTGATGGTCGTGCTGGCTGTTGCTGCCGCCGCCAGCCTCATCGCCGCGGTAGTTCTGATCATCCGCGACCTGGGCTGGGAGCGCGTACGCACCTTGCGCTCGGCTAATCTTCTCTTGCTCACCGGCACGCTGGTGCTGCCCCAACTCACCGCCTTCCCCATCGCCGTACTCGGCTGGGACCCGCTGGATTACTCCTCTACCACCGGCATGTTACGCTCCGGCGGAATGTTGATCTTGATGCTGGCCATCTCAGCAGCCATTGGCTTGCTGTGGAACTGGCGGTTTTGGTTGTCTCAGGCAGCTCTCTTTTACGGTGTGTTCGTCTTCTTCTACACCACCATGTTTACCAACGCCAACGGCTTCTTTAGCGGCATCATCGGCTCGTTGGGCTACTGGATCTCGCAGCAAGAGGTGAACCGCGGCAGCCAGCCCATTTACTATTACGCCCTCTTGCAGGTTCCATTCTATGAATACCTGGCCGCCCTCGGCGTCCTGCTGGCCCTCTACTTCGCCATTCGCCACCGCCGCTTTAGCACCCTGCCGGGTGTTTCTCCTGCCGCGCCGCAAGTTGTTCTTGCCGAAAAAGAGCAGGAAAACGCCAATATTGTCGAAGCCGTGGCGGAAGAACCCGAAAACCTCTACGCTTCTCCGCGCCCCCTGCCGGTGTTGTGGCTGCTTTTGTTCTGGTCCGTCACAGCTTTGCTGGCCTATAGCGTTGCCGGAGAAAAGATGCCCTGGCTCACTGTCCACATTGCCCTGCCCATGCTGCTGGCAGCCGGTTGGGGCCTGGGCTACCTGGTTGACACCACCCAATGGGCGCGCCTGGCCAACCGCAAAGGCGTCATCGCCCTGCTGCTGTTCCCGGTCTTCATCACCAGCCTCACCGCCTGGCTCGGTTCCATGCTCGGCGCCAATCCGCCCTTCAGCGGCAGCAGCCTCGAACAACTCACCGCTACCAACACGTTCATCTTTGCCCTCATCGGCGTCATTGCCAGCGCCGCGGGCATCGTCTACCTGCTCAAAGACTGGTCCGCCGGCCAGATTCTGCGCCTGGCTACAGTGACATTGTTTGCCTTCCTCACCGTGCTCACCACTCGCGCCTCTTACCGCGCCTCGTTCGTCAACCATGACTACGCCACCGAGTTCCTCGTCTACGCCCACGCCGGCCCCGGCCCCAAGGAAGTGCTCCATCAGATTGAGGAAATCTCGGCCCGCACCGTGGGGGATAAGCAGCTAGAAGTGGCCTACTCCGACGATGCCATCTATCCTTACAAATGGTATTTCCGCGATTACCCCAACCAGCGCTGGTTCGGCAAGAATCCTTCCCGCGACCTGAACACAGTTCCGGTCATCATCGCCGGGGAAGACGTCATGGGCAAAATGGAACCCATCGTGGGCAACGATTACGTAAAATTCGAGTACATTCGCCTGTGGTGGCCCATGCAGGATTACTACCCCACCGAGGGCACGAAAATCTTCTCCAAGACCGATCGGGAGAACATTCGCGCCGCCTTGACCAATCCCGAAATGCGCGCTGCCCTGTGGGACATCTGGCTCAACCGCGATTACAGCGAATACGCCCGCCTGCAAAATAAGCCAACCCTGACCCTATCCACATGGCAGCCCAGCGCGCGCATGGATGTTTACATCCGCAAGGACGTCATCGGTGAGATTTGGAATTACGGCGCCGCTCCGGCCGTCATTGAAGAACCCATCGGCGACCCCTATGCCGAACGGCTGATTAATCCCCTTGCCGACCAGGTCATTGGCGAAATTGGCTCCGAACCCGGCCAGTTGCAAGCTCCTCGCGGCATGGCCCTGGCTCAAGATGGCAGTCTTTACGTGGCCGATTCCCGCAATCACCGCATCCAGCAGTTTGCCGCCGACGGGACATTCATCCGCCAGTGGGGCACCTTCGCCGATTCCGCTGCCGGTGACGCGCCGGGCGGCACCTTCAACGAACCCTGGGACGTGGCCGTCGGCCTGGATGGCTCCGTCTACGTAACCGACACCTGGAACCACCGCATCCAGCAATTCACCGCCGAAGGCCAGTTCGTCCGCACGTGGGGCTACTTCGGGCAAGCCGAACGCGGCGACGCCTTCTGGGGGCCGCGCGCTCTGGCTGTAGACCCGCAAGGCCGCATCTACGTTACCGACACGGGCAACAAGCGCGTGGTGATCTTTGAACCCGACGGCACTTATGTCACCGAGTTTGGCACCGCGGGCTTTGACATCGGTCAGTTTGACGAGCCGGTTGGCCTGGCCATTGACGCGGAAGGACTGGTGTATGTGGCAGACACCTGGAACCAGCGTGTTCAGGTCTTCGCTTCCGATGAGAGCTTCAGTTACTTCTCCCCCATCCAGCAAATTGAGATCAGCGGTTGGTATGGTCAGTCGTTGGACAACAAACCCTTCCTGAAAATTTCGCCCACCACCGGCAACTTGTTTGTCTCCGACCCCGAGGGTCCGCGCATCCTCGAGTTCACCCCCCAGGGTGAGTTTGTCCGCGGTTGGGGTCAGTTCAGCAGCGGCACCGATGGCTTTGGCTTCGCCTCTGCCGTCGCCATCGACGCCCAGGGCGGCGTGTGGGTCTCCGACGCTTCCAACAACCACCTCCTGCACTTCACCTTGCCATAAGAATTTCTTGAAGTTCCGCACAAAAAAGCACGAGGCGCTTCGCGCCTCGTGCTTTTTTGTGCGGTTGTTTATTCAACTTTGAAGCGCATTCGGCGCATCATCGTCTCGTAGCCCAAATCTTCGTACAACTGGATCGCCGCCCGATTGAACCCATACACGGTTAACTCAATGTTCGGAATGCCGTGCTCCGCGGCCCAATCCTGCAC
>JAEXTI010000589.1 GCA_023406965.1 Chloroflexota bacterium | reverse complement strand
CCTCATCTTCATCTGACGGGATGCGCATGACTTTCTTTTCTCTACCGCATGCTTTGACGCGGGCTGTTTACACACTGACCCTGGCTTTGCTGTATGCCGTGATTCTGGCAGGGCAGTTGTTGGGTCTGGCGGGGGCATACCGGCCCGTGCCGGCGGTGCTGCTGACCATCGTAGTGTTTATGATCGTTGCGCGGGCGTATTGGACCGCCAGCGAGGGTTATTATCAAGGCATTTTGAGCCGCGAGCCCGAAAACCGATCCTGGATCGACCTGGCCTTTGGCGTTGCCGGAGCCGTCTTGATTGTGTTGTTGATCTTGCTGCCCATTGCTCGCTGGCCGTATTCTCCGGTCAGCGAGAACCTGCATTGGGACGCCGGTATTTATCACCTGCCCAAAGCCCTGGAAATGGTGCGCAGCGGCTCGGCCTGGGATCTGTCGATCTCCTATGGCGAATACCCCTTTGGTTACGAATCTGTGCTGGCCTTCCCGGCGCTGTTACTGCGCAACGGTTTCGGTTTTGGCGCGGCCCATGCCCTGACCTGCCTGTATTTCGTCCTCACCTTCTGGCTCTTGCTGCGTCGTTACAGCGGGCTGGCCAGCGGGTTGGCGCTGTTTTTATCCGCGTTGGTCATGGTCAGCGGTTCTTTCCCCGAACTGGAGCCGAATTTCTGGTGGATGTTCAAATTTCTGCTATTCACCATCGGCAAGAACGACTTGTTTTTAGGCGCGGCCTTGCTGGCTGTGTTGTTGCACGCGCCGGTTGGCTCCAGAAAAAATTCGCGTCTGGTATTTCCGCTGGGGTTGGCCCTGACGACCATGATTGCCCTGGCGACCAAGCCCAACAGCCTGTTCGTGGCGCTGCCGGTCTGGTTGCTTTACCTGGGACAGTGCCTGCACCGGCGTGATTTCAGGCTGAAAGAATGGGCGCTTAGCGCAATTTTGGTTCTCCCAGGGCTCTTGTGGGTGGGGCGGAACCTGCTGGCGCAGGGTTATCTTTTTTCGCCGGAGATTATGGCGCACCAGCAGTTGAGCATTGCCGCCAACCTGACCAACCCCTACCTGCTGGAGCACATCCCCCGCACGCTCTATGCTGCTTTGGCGATCTTCCTGGTGACGCTCCTCCTGGTGTTTGTGAAGCGTTGGATTTCGCCTTCTCTGGCGCTGGCTTTTTTCCTGGTGCTGGCAGGCTTTGCCCTCAGCCCTGCTTCCGGGTTCTATCAAGACACCCTGCGCCCGGCGGAAATCAACTGGCGCTTCGGCATCACGGTATTGGCCTTTATGTTTTTCATGCCGGTGGCCTGGGTGGCCCCCTGGATCGAGAAATTGTACGCCTGGGTTCAGCGGCGGGCTGCCCTGGCGGGCGTGGTGGGCCTGGCTGTGCTGGCGCTGGCGGGCGGCATCCTGTGGGATCTGCGTGAGACGCTGGAATATCGCCCTAAGAATGAAATCGTGCTGTATGACCAATTTCGCGAGCCGGTGGGCACGGGCGGGTATTTCAGCGCCTACGACTACATCCATCAAAACGTGCGCGACTCGGTGGTGTGGGTGGAAAACGGCTTGCCTTACTACGCCTATGGGCCGGAGTTCACCAACTCTACGACCCAATCGCGTCGTGCCGACTTTTTAGTAATTTTCCAAACACCCTGGCTGGGGGTGGCCAAAGATTACCCGCCTTACTTGAGTGACCCGGAGTGGTTAAGTGAATGGGAAATGGTCTATGCGGACCCCGAAGGGCGCGTTTATCGTAGAATTCAAGAGTAACCCGCGACTTTTCGCAGAATGCTGCGTATAAAAGATAAGGAGAATAGAATGGATCACAACCTGGTCACCACTGGATTTGGCTTTGATGGTTTTCGCATTACCCGCTATTTAGGCGTGGTGCGGGGAATCACCGTGCGCTCCCGCAGCGTGGTAGGGAATTTCGTCGGGGGTATTGAAACCCTCTTTGGCGGGCGGATTAACACTTACGTTGAATTGTGTGAAAATGCGCGCGAAGAGGCCTATGACCTGCTTATCCGCCATGCCGAAGAGATCGGCGCGAACGCAATCATTGGCGTCCATTACGATGCAACTGAGGTGATGGACGGCGTGACCGAAGTGCTGGCTTACGGCACGGCGGTTGTTCTCGAAAGAGCGTAACCGCTCAGAAGGCGAAGAAAATCCCAAATTTGAGGACAAATTTGGACGCTTTCACCTCTGCCTGAGAATTACCCCAACCCTTTAGCTGTTGGAAAGCACCAGATTCAGTCGGTTGCCCAGCAGCTTGAGATGATGGTTGATTACCGTGTCCACGTCGGCTTCGGGGTTTTCGAGTAAGTCGGCCCAAACCCGCGCAATCGAGTTCACCATGCGCTCCTCGATCATGCCCCACAGGGGCAGGTTGGGGAGCGTGCGGCCATTCTTAAAGCCAGAATCGATCACTTTCTGGTAGGAAGGATCAGGCAGTGGGAATTCCGGCATGGTGTCCATGCGGGCCGGAAGCTGGCCGGCTGCATGAGCAAAAGCGGCCTGATTTTCGCGGCTGGCCAGGCTGGTGACCAATTCCGCCGATTCTCTGTCTCGAATCACATTCTTCCAAATCACCAGGGTAGAACCGCCCATATAGGGTTGGGTGAAAGCGACGGCGATGCCCGTATCGGCGGCCAGGTTCGGCGAATTGCTGATCAGGTTGAGCATCCAGGGGCCAGCCATGATAACCGCTGCTCGCCCCTGAGCAAACGCCGAGTCGGAGGCTTCATCGGAAAGATTACGCAATTCGGGAACGAGGAAGCGTCCCAGACTGAAGTATGCACGCATCGCATCCTGCACGTCGGGATCCATGAGCAAAACACGCTTGCCGCTTTCGTCTAGAAAATCCTTGCCTTTGCTCCAAATCCACATGGCCAGGTTATGCAGGGTCAGGTGCGATTTTTGTGTAGGAACAACAAACGGGGGCATGTCGCCAACGGATTGGAGCGCTTGCAAGGTCTGGTCGAATTGTTCGATGGTGGAGAAGGCGGTTTCGGGGTTGAGCCCAGCTTTGGACAACTGGCTGCGCCGGTAGAAGACAAAGCGGATGTCGGTCATCCACGGAATGGCGAACACATTTTGTTCTGTTAGCGCGCCAATCTTCCACAGGCCCGGGGCAAAAGCGCCGGCTCCGCCCATATTTCTCACTTCTGCCGGGCTGAAAGGCCGCAGGGCATTCATGGCGATGAAGTCGTTCAACCAGGTGGAACCCACCTCGGATACTTGCAAATTGGAACCGTGAATGGCATTGCGCACGAATTCTTGCCAGCCGGTGGCGTAATCAAGTCCAAGCAGGGTTACGTCGACAAATTTCGACTTGGCATACTGTGCCAGGAAATCTTCCAGGCCGGTGGTCAGCGATGCCATATGGGTCATGATCGAAAAGGTGAGTCTGGTAGCCATATCTTCCCTTGATTATTTTGATACGTTTCCCAATTCCCATTATACCGATTAACAGCCGGGTTAGCGAATGAAACCAGTTGTTGTTGAGCGCTTGTAAGCTCTCGGGTAACCACTCAGCCAGAGGTGGAGCTTTCTTTGACGCGGCATTTGCCCACATGGCACAAGCCGATATTTTGACCCTTAAAATTCAAGCGAAAGGGGAAGAAGTCTTGCTTTTTAAAAAGGGCGTAATCGGCTAGGCTTTCTAGCCAGTGCACGCCCAGGCGCGGATAGAAGGGCTCGTCGATGACGCAGCACGGAAACAGGACGAAACCGCAGCCGTATTGGGCAGCGGCGTCAATGATCTTTGCGTTGCAGCCATGCGCGTGCATACCGATTAGCAGATCAAAGCCTTCGGCGTGTTCCACCTCAAACTCGGCAGTAATACGCGCCACGCGGTCATCCGGCGGAATCTTCACCCGCCGCTCACTGGCGATATCTTTGTATTTCTCGGGTAAGGGCTGGTCAAATGGGTCGATCACCACCGGATCCCATCCGCTGTTGAGCAGCAGGTAGCTGATCAGGCCTTTGCCGCCGCCAATATCTGCCGCGCGGCAGGGTTCAAACGTCTGCGCCAGCCATTGGTGAAACAATTGCCCGCGAAATTTTTTCATGCGCAGCGTCTTGCTGGTGTCCTGCGCCAGGCGGATGGGCTGGTTGGCCACCGCAGACAGATCGAGCGGTTCATCATCGGCATCTTCGGAATGCGATTTTGCCCGGCTGAGTCGCTCCAGGTTGGTGTATAATTCGGCCGCGCGAATTTTTCCGGTGGATTTGGCCATAAGGTGTTCCTTGCCCAGGGGATGGGGATCCCGTCCCGATTTTACCCTGTTTTAGGGAAATTTCTGCAAGTCCTTTACGCCCCTGGAAAGGCGTGTTATAATCTTGCCCCGCGCCGAAGGGCGATTTTTGTTGCTATTGGACTGCTCCGCGAGTGGGGCAGCAAGAAATCTTGAGAAGGATTGGTAAGCCATGACCGACATTCTGAAATCTTTGGATGCCCCCGAGAACCCCAATATCCCGGCCCTGCGGCCCGGTGATGTGGTGAGTGTGCACGTGAAAATTAAGGAAGGAAACCGCGAACGTATTCAGGAGTTCAAGGGCACCGTTCTGTTCACCAAGAACAACGGCGTCAGCTCCACTTTCACGGTTCGCCGCCTGGCCAGCAATGGCATTGGTGTGGAACGCGTCTTCCTGACCCGTTCTCCGCGCATTGACCGCGTGGTGGTGGAACGGCACAGCAAGGTTCGCCGCGCGCGCCTGTTCTTCCTGCGTGGCCGCACGGGCAAGAGCGCTCGCCTCAAGCAGCGTTTCTAAAAACCACCAGGACGCCCACAGAGAAGATTCGTTTTCTGCCTGGTCTTGGGTGTAATTGAGTTGATTTGAGGGTGCAGTTTTTCATAACTGCGCCCTTTTTCGCTTTTCTACCGTTTTGATCCCTTTTAATGAAAGGTTGTTAAAAATGGCTCCACTCATTGGTCTCACCACCGGACGGATTACTCGCAAGCAAGGCCAGGGTGATTCGGTCACCACGCCCTGTTCTTACCTGAACGCCCTCAATGCCGCCGGCGCCCTGCCCGTGCTCGTCCCGCTGGGGCTGTCTCAAGAGCAGATGCGCGGAGTCTTCGAGCGCCTGGATGGGGTGCTGATCATCGGCGGCGCGGATATCGACCCGGCCCGTTTCAACGGCGAGCCGCATCCGCGGGTGTATGACGTGGATGCTGAGCAGGATGAACTGGACCTGACCCTGGTGCGGTGGTGCGCTGAACAAGGCAAGCCCTTTTTTGGAATTTGTCGCGGCATCCAATCGATTAACGTGGCTCTGGGCGGCAGCCTGTATACCGACATCGCCGACCAGTACGTCAAAGAACAGCGCCATGACTGGTACCCGGACATACCGCGCAACACCCTGGCGCACGGCCTGCGCCTGGACCCCAGCAGCGTGTTGGCGGGGGTGATGGGCGGGAGCGAGTTTCAGGTCAACAGCCTGCACCACCAGGGCCTCTCGCGCATTGCGCCGGGATTGAAGGTGGTGGGTCATGCCAGCGACGGGTTGGTGGAGGCGGTGGAACTACCCGGGCATCCCTTTGGGGTGGGGGTGCAGTGGCATCCCGAATGGTTGCAAGAGCACGAGCATGCCCGCGCATTGTTCCGTGCCTTTGTCCAGGCCTGCGGATAGGGATACTTCCGCGGTACCAATCGCGCCGATTCCCAATGAAGCGTTTCGGTCATTCGTGGACGGGGTTATAATTCGCTCCATGATTGGCATTTTTGATTCAGGTGTAGGCGGGTTATCCGTATTGCGCGCTATCCGCGCTGAACTGCCCCGCTACCCGGTGTTGTATTTGGCCGACCAGGCGCATGTGCCCTACGGGCCGCGCACGTTGGAAGAGGTGCGCGGTTTCTCCGAATCCGTGGCGCGTTTTTTGCTGGCGCGCGGCGCAAAGTTGATTGTGGTGGCTTGCAATGCGGCTTCGGCGGCCTCCTTACATTACTTGCGGGCCACGTTTCCTGCCGTCCCCATTGTGGGCATGGAGCCTGCCGTCAAACCCGCCGCCGAAAGTACCCACAGCGGCGTGGTCGGCGTGCTGGCTACCCCGGCCACCTTTCAGGGGGCGCTATATGCTTCGGTCATAGAGCGTTTTGCTCACGGCGTGGAAGTGATGCAGGATGTCTGCCTGGGGTTGGTGGGGCAGGTGGAACGCGGTGACCTGGACGGTCCCGAGACGCGCGCCATACTCGAAAAAGCGCTGCGCCCTATGCTGGCCCGTGGCATGGATACGGTGGTAATGGGCTGTACCCATTATCCTTTCATCATCCCGCTCATCCGCGAGATTGCCGGCCCAGGCGTGCGGGTCATCGATCCGGCTCCGGCGGTGGCCCGCCAGACGGCGCGGGTGCTGGCTGCGCATGGCATTGAGTCCGACCTCGCCCAGTTGCCGGAGGTGCGTTTCTTTACCAGCGGCCCGCCCGAAGACCTGGCGGCTTTGCTGCCGCGTATGTTGGGGCCGGAATACGCCGGGCAGCCTGTACAAGGCCTGTCTTGGGTGGAAATGCGCTTGGAGTAACTGGTATACTATAAGAAGTACTACTCAGCGTGTCAAGAACGTTCCCGATTTACACTTCTTTCTCATCTGGCTGAGTGGGTTTGACAATGTAACGTTAAAAACATCATAACCTTCGAACTCGGGTGTTGCCCCCACCCTACCTGCTGCGCGACCCGGCAGCCAAGCTATTCAATCACTCAGGTGCTTTGCCGGAGGAGGGAAAGAATTTTACAAAAGAGAGGGGCTGAAAGCCCCTCTCTTTTGTAAAATCTTCTCCCCTCCCCGCTCATGAGTTGAATTTTCCAAGGTGCGTTGCTGGCGAGGAGGGGCGGGGACCCAAGCCCAAAATTGAAAAGGGACATTGTCAAAGTAATTACTTAGTATACAAAGGAGAGCGCTCATGGCTCGCGTAGAGATTGAACTGAACCCGGTAGATCATATTACAACCGACGCGATCGGCCAGCCTGGTCAGCGTGTTTTTTACATTCAAGGTGTGCAGGGCGAGCAAACTGTGACTCTGATCGTTGAGAAGTTGCAAATACAGACCTTGTCCTTGGGTGTAGAAGAATTTCTGCTGGAGCTGCGCGGGCGCTTCCCCGAGTTAGAAGACACTACCACGGATTACGAAGAAGACCAGATGCGCATCCAGCCGCCCGTCGATCCGCTCTTTCGTGTGGGCGAACTGGCCTTGGGCTATGACCGCGATACCGACCGGGTGATGATCCTGGCTCGCGAGGTGCTCGATTCGGGCAGCGAGGAGCCGCAGGAAGGTGAACCCGCCGGCAGCGAGGTGCGCTTCTGGTGCACACGCAATCAGTTGCTTGCCATGTCCCGCTGGGGGCTGGAAGTTTCGGGACGCGGGCGGCCCATCTGCCCCTACTGCGGCCAACCGATGGAGCCGAGCGGCCATTTTTGCCCCAAGCGCAACGGTTATAAGCATTAAAGCGCTATGGATCACGCGGGCATCCTGGCGGCCTTGCAAAAAGGGACCTTTTCCCTGCAAGGCCAGTTTGTAAGCGGCTCGAACTATACTTTCCTGGGAACA
>JAEXTI010000579.1 GCA_023406965.1 Chloroflexota bacterium | reverse complement strand
TCGTAAATCTTCTCGCTGGCGGTCACCAGCCCTTCGTTGAGGGTCACTTCACAGATACGGCGCAGGGCCTCGCTGACGGCCGAGTCACTGAAGGGCAGCGATTGGTCACGATAGGCGTAGCGGTTGTGGGCTTTGAGCCAGCCGGCCAGCACTTCGCTGAGCAGCACGTTGCGCTCGCGCCCGCCGCGCAATTGCAGTGCCTGGGAGGGGGTGAGGTATTGGTAGCCAAGGGCCACCAGCAGCCGGGCGGCGGGGATTTGGGAGATGAGTTCTTCTTGGTAGGATTGCATCGAATTACACGCCCCTTCTGTTTCTACTTGCGCTTACTCGTCTATTTTAATCCAATCGGGCAAATCGCGTTCCGCAACCCCTGCGGCCACAAAATCGCGGTATTGATCAGGGGATGAAAAGTGCAGGTGAATGAAGTCGGGGTCGTAGAGCGTACCATCTCGCTGCCCGATCCATTCCAGGTAATTGGAGTAGGGCCAGTCGGCGGGGTCGGCAACGAATCCATCCTTGACCGGGTTGGCATGGATGTACCGGCACAGGTGCAGCAAGTGGGACGTGCTTTGGACTACTTTGACTTTGTAATTGTCCTGAAAAAGCGTGCCGGAGTGAAGGTAACGTTTGTTGTAGGCTTTGGTGTAGCTATTGAAGACCATTTGCGGCAGTAGCCCGGCGCGTTGTTCCCCATCCTGGCGGATGAGAAAATGATAATGGTTGGGCATCAGGCAATAGGCCACAACTTTGAGGTTTAACTTGAGCAAGTAGAATTTGACCTTGCGCAGGACGAAGAGGTAATTGTCCGGCTCTTTGAAGATGGATACCCGGTGTGCTCCGCGATTGTAGATGTGGTAGTACTGACCGGGTAAATACGCAGGACGCGGGACGGGCATATCACGCTACCTTTCGAGTGTTCCAGGAGCAACGCACCTCCTCGGCCCGCGAAGGGCGTTGGTTGAAAGTGGCGGCTGGCCCGCGAAGACTCGGTAATTCATCGTAGGTGCGTTGCTCCGTTTATATTACGCCTGCTCCTGCAACAATTGTTGGTTGACTGCTTCAATCTCGGGAAGCAGGCGGGTGAATTTTTCCCAGATGAGTTGGGCAGACGCTTGAATAAATTCATCTCGGTGGTTGTAGACGCTGTTAATAAATTCTTCGGTAAATGGGGTGATGGGCAGATGCCCCCAACCGACCCAATCGTTGCTGATATTTGCCAGATTAATGGATACCAACAGTCCTCGCAGCGTGGTTGTGATTGCTTTTACGGATGGGTGTCTATAGACTCCACAATACAGGCGGAAATTCGCCACCCGCGAGTCCTGCCCCAATCCAAAGTGTAATAACTGCGGGGCCGGGTCTTTTTTCGGAATGACCATTTTGAAATAGGTGGTTTCCCAATCGTTGCGTAAACGTCGGAGGTTAAACGGTGTATAAACCCACCGGCCAGGTAATTCCGACTCGACCCGAAGTGCCAATTCATGATTAAGAGCATCCCAAAAATCACGATGAGTTTGCCGCTTCATTTCCTCTACATAATCGGCGACCTCTAAGGCAACTTTGAGATTTTCTTTACGAGTCAAAAAATCCTCGATTTCACTGGATACAGACATATTATCCTCCTAAAGGCTTATCGCAATCGCCTGATATTGATGGACCACCGCCCGCACCCCCGGCGCCTGGATATGAGGCAGGGAATCCTCCAACCATTCGGCAATATCCTGATGGTACGACAGGCGGATATACGGCACATCGTCTGAGGTCAGGGAGGAATCACCACGAATGGTGAGGAAACATAGCACCCGGTAAGGGTAGGTTCTTTCATGCGTCACCAACCAATGCCCATATCGCTTGATCTGGTCAATCCCTTCAGCTGCATCCACCTTATTCTCAATGACACATAAGAACCCTTCCTTCGGGTTCTGGATCAGGATATCGACCCGTCCAAAGGCAGACGTATGCTCGCCGGACACCAGCCAGTCGTCGGGGTGATCGAAGGAAAGTAGTTTCGGGAATCTATCGGGGTCTTTCACGGCGCAGCGTTCCAAGAAACTTTTTAGAAACAAGACTCCTTGCCCGTGGGATGCTGAAGGAGAAAGGAGATGGCAGAGAAACGCGGAGTGGGTTCGCACTTCCGAGCGAGTTAGTCCGAGGATGGTAAAAATGTTGTACTGCGGCGCTTCGCTCAACTGGCGCTGAAGAGTCTTGGACTTCAGCTGGATATATGCCTCGCTGAGCCGAGTAAACTCCTCGATGAACGACTCTGCCTGAACACTGGAACCGAACCTGGCAACTTCAGACCGGTATCGGTCGAAGAAACCTTGCAGTTCAACTATGTTCATTTGGGTGGGTTCAGGCTGGATTGGGGAGAGGGGCATAGGATCGACCTTTCGCCTCCAAGAGGAACGTACTTGCATGGCCCGGCTTGTCAGGAGCAACGCACCTACGATGAATATCCGAGTCTTCGCGGGCAAATCACCACTTTCAACCAACGCCCTTCGCGGGCCGAGGAGGTGCGTTGCTCCTTTTTCGTCTCGCTACACCTTCACCCGCACCTGCCCGGTCAGCAGGCGCTGCATGAGGCCTTTTTTCTGGATAGTTAGCAATTCTTTTTGTTTCATGGCGACAGATAATTCTTGGTCACAAACCTCTATGACATTTGCAATTAGTTCTTGCTCTTCGATCGTGGTGATTGGTACTTTTAGGCGCTGAATTATTTGGGAACTCAATCCTTCCATGATCCCGCCAACAGATTGGCGTCGTACTTGCTTATTAATTTCAAAAGATTGAAATAGATACGCCAAAAAGCGTTTGCTAAATATCTTTTCATTCACACGGAGTCGAATTAAGTGCGAGTCTTGAATGCCAGTTTCTATTCCTTCTGGAACGATCGCGCTTTTACCGATTGTTCCCATCATGGTGATTAAAAAATCTCCTGGTAATATCTCGCAAGATTTTAAACCTTCAAATTTTTTCTTGTCGATATAGCGACTTCCTGTTGAGAAATCATTTTGATAAACATTTTCTTGCCCATAAACTTTAAAACCTGCCTTTACTAATTCCTCCTTTTTTAGTTGACTTCCGAAAGGGCCAACCTTTATTGCGCCTTTTTCGTTTTTCAATATTTCAGGCAAGGTAATAGCTCTCCACTCCCCCTCGAACCCTGGGAAGCGTACCTGTCCGGTGAGTAGGCATTGCATGAGGCCCTGCTTGCGCCTGCGCAGCGCGGCGATCAACAGTTCGGTCTTGGCGATGGCCTCGTCCCACGTGGAGAGAATCTCGGCGATTTTGCGCTGTTCGGGGAGGGGGGGAATTAGTATCCAAAAATTCTTTATCAGTTCGCCATTTAGATTCTCTTGTTGGCTTCCATGTGCTAAATATCTCAACTCTCTATATTTATGGGCAAGACAATAAAACAAGAAAGAATTATGAGTGCCCTCGTTTACATTAATTGCCGCACATGCTTGATTTGTTGTCGCTCCAATTCCTAACAAAGAGACTTTACCTCTTGTGACGCCCTGTCCATACATAGCCATTAGAATGGTTCCCTTCGGCAACCATTTCGCGGCGGAATTTCTTAGGCCTTCCTCAGTAATAAATTCATCCGCCTTATCAATAATGTTGAAATCAACAAGACTTGTTGTTACCCAGGGGATATTACCATTCCAATACTGAGTTTTTTTTCTGTCCGGCGTTCCCCCTGAAGTAACAGTTGCTATTTCACTGATCTTGACCTTTCTCCATCCTTCCGGAATCATAACCCTAACTCCCGCAAGTAATCTGCAATCTTGGTTTCCGCTTGCGCCAGCTGAGTCTTGATTTCCGCGATTTCAAGATTGACCACCGCTATGTCCACCTCCGTTTCTGCTTCAAAGGTGTCCACATACCTAGGAATATTGAGGCTGAAATCGTTCTCGCGAATCTCCTCAAACTCGGCTATATAGGCGTACTTCTCCACTGTCTGCCGGGCGGAGTAGGCAGTCAGAATCTTCTCAAGGTCCTCTTTGCGTAGATAATTCTGCGTGGTTCCGGGCAAAAAGTCGCGGCTGGCATCGATGAACAGCACGCGGCGGTCGGGGCGCTGGCGTTTGAAGATCAAAATAGCGGCGGGGATGCCCGTGCCAAAGAACAGGTTGGCCGGCAGGCCGATGACGGCATCCAGCAGGTTTTCCTCAATCAGCTTTTGACGAATTGCGCCTTCGCTGCCGCCGCGAAACAGGACTCCGTGCGGCACGACCACGCCCACTCGCCCGTTCATGCCCGACTCCAGGTAGGTGCTCTCGATCATGTGCGAGATGAAGGCGTAATCGCCCATGCTCTTGGGTGGAATGCCGCGCCAGAAGCGCTTGTGCGGGTCGGCGGCGGCGTTCTCGGCGCCCCACTTATCCAGCGAGAAAGGTGGGTTGGCGGTGACCACGTTGAAGCGCTTCAGGTTGCCGTCGTCCAGGTGCAGGGGGTTGTCAATGGTGTCGCCCCAGCGGATGTCGGGCTGGTTGATGTTGTGCAGGAACATATTCATCATCGCCAGCGCCCAGGTGGAGCCGTTGTTTTCCTGCCCATAAATGGCATAATCGCCGCTTCCGACTTCCTCGGCGCATTTGATCAACAGCGAACCCGACCCGCAGGCGGGGTCATAGATGCGCTCGCCGGGTTGGGGGGCCAGCAGCTTGGCCAGCAGGCGCGAGACCTCCGGCGGGGTGTAGAACTCGCCGGCCTTTTTGCCCGCACCGGCAGCGAACTTGCCGATCAGATATTCGTAGGCGTTGCCGATCACGTCCAGGCCGTTGATGCGGCTGGGGCGCATGTCCAGGCGCGGGTCGGCGAAATCCTGGAGCAGGTTCTTCAGGCGGGCGTTGCGCTGCTTGGTCTGGCCCAGGGCGGCCTCGGAGTTGAAGCTGATGTTGCGGAACACCCCTTGCAGCTTGGTGATGTTGGCTTCTTCGATCTTGGCTAGGGCAATGTCGATCAACTCACCCAGGTTGTTGGCGTTGCGCTGCTCGTAGAGCGAATAGTAATCCGCGCCCTGCGGTAGGACAAAGCGCTCGCGCTCCATGCGCCGGCGAATTTTTACCTCATCCTCCCCAAACTGCTGCTTGAAGGCGGCGTAGTGGTCCAGCCACACGTCGGAGATGTATTTGAGGAACAGCATCACCAGGATGTAGTTTTTGTACTCCGAGGGGTCGACGGTGCCGCGAAAGGTGTCGCAGGCTTTCCAGAGGATGGCGTTGATTTCGTCCTGGGAGATGGTTGAGGAAAGGGCCAATGAGTGCTCCTGAG
>JAEXTI010000570.1 GCA_023406965.1 Chloroflexota bacterium | reverse complement strand
GCTGCCATTTTGCGGGTTTTTGGGGAAGGCGAGCCTCGGGTGCAGAAAATGGTGCTGGATACCGCACGCTACATGGGTTTTGCCATCTCCAGCCTGATTGGCACCTTGAATATCCACAAAATTGTTCTGACGGGAGATATTACCCGTTTTGGCAAACCCTGGCTGGATGTTGTCCAGGACACCGTTTCTCAGAATACGCTCTCCATGCTGGCCGGGAACACTCGGGTTGAGTTCGGACAGATGGGTGAAAACAGCGTCATTTTGGGCGCCTCGGCCATGCTGGCGGATAACAGCCCGCTCTTTTTTGACGCGCGTTAGGATGATCTCTTCTATGCCCACAGACCAACCTTCTCTGACTCGTTTTATTGACCTGGCCAGACCTTCCATCGTCCCGCCGCTAGAGCCGATGTTTGCCCCGGCAGCGCTGGTCAACCGCGCTTTTCTGCATGAAGCCCAGCCGGGCGGGGTGCCGCTGGTGATTGGGTTGGAGCGAGAAAACGGCGTAGTGTCTCGCTTTGAGAGCGTGGTTCTCCCCGAGGATCACCCCCAGGCTGGGGCCAACCTGGCCTATGCGGAACGACTGGTGAAGTTCCTGCTGTGGCAGCGCAACGGCTACCGGGTGTATGTGGGCGGGTCGCGCAGCATCGGCGAATATTTGCGCGACTGCTACGGGCCGCACGGCGCGCGCCGCTTTGACGCCCACTTCATGGGGCAGGTGGTTCACGAGCAGCCCCTTGAGGTGATTCCCTGCACGCCGGAGAACGTACCCGCAGAGCATGAGATGGGCACGGCGCTGGGGCGGCACCTGGACGGCTGCCGGATCGGGTTCGATCTTGGCGCTTCCGACCGCAAGGTCAGCGCGGTCATCGACGGGCGTGTGGTTTACAGCGAAGAGGTGGTATGGGAGCCGCGCAAGCATGCCGACCCTGATTACCACTATCAACAAATCATGGCAGCGCTGAAGACGGCGGCTTCCAAAATGCCGCGCGTCGATGCAATCGGCGGAAGTTCGGCGGGCATTTTTATCGACAACCGGCCCATGGTGGCCTCTTTGTTCCACAGCGTTCCCGAGGAGCGCATGGGCGAGGTGAGAAACCTGTTCCTGCGCATTCGAGACGAGTTGAACGTGCCGCTGGAAGTGATCAACGACGGCGACGTGACTGCTTTGGCTGGTTCGATGGCCCTGGAAGACAACGGTGTGCTGGGCATCGCCATGGGCTCCAGCCAGGCGGCGGGCTACGTGGATATGCACGGACACATCCGGGGTTGGTTGAACGAACTGGCTTTTGCGCCGGTGGACTACAACCCGCACGGCCCGGTGGACGAATGGTCCGGCGATGTCGGCTGCGGGTCGCAGTACTTCTCGCAGCAGTGTGTCTTCCGGCTGGCTCCTCAGGCGGGCATCTTCATTCCCGACAATATCACCGACGCGGAGAAGCTGGCTTTTGTGCAGGAAAAACTTGAAGCAGGGCATGATGGTGCTGTCCGAATCTGGCAGAGCATGGGCGTGTTCCTGGGATATGCCCTGGCCCATTACGCCGACTTTTATGAGGTCAAGCATGTGTTGATCCTGGGCCGCTGCACCTCGGGTCTGGGCGGCAACCTGATTTTGGATGGGGCCAATCAGGTGCTGCGGGCCGAATTCCCCGAACTGGCCGAAAAGATCCGCGTTCAACTGCCCGATGAGCGCAGCCGCAGGGTGGGACAGTCGATTGCCGCCGCCAGCCTGCCTGCCATTGGCTAGAAATACAGGAGATCGTAATGCGCTTTCACTTAGATACCGCTGAAATCTATGTTCCCGATGGGCTACCCGTTGAACAGGCCCTGGCGCGGACAACGCACCTGGCGATCAGTGCGCATCAGGATGATATCGAGATCATGGCCGCCGGACCGATTTTAGAGTGCTTCCAGCGAGAGGACCTTTGGTTCACGGGCGTAGTGGTGACCGATGGGCGCGGTTCTCCGCGGGACGACATCTATAAAAACTACACTGACGAGGAAATGCACACCGTGCGCATGAAAGAGCAAAAGAAGGCGGCTGTGGTCGGTGAGTTCGCCGCGCAGGTGCTGCTCGATTATCCGAGCAAAATCATCAAAAACGCGGGTAACACCCAGCCGGTGGAAGATATCACCGCGATCCTTCGCGCGTCTCGGCCAAAGGCAGTCTATACCCATAATCTGGCGGATAAACATGACACCCATGTAGCCGTTGCGCAGCGCGTGATTGCCGCCATCCGCGCCCTGCCTGCCGCGGAGCGACCGGAAAAACTCTATGGCTGCGAAGTGTGGCGCAACCTGGATTGGTTGGTCGACTCGGACAAGGTGATCTTTGACCTGAGCGCTCACGAAAACTTGCAGGCGGCGCTGTTGGGGGTGTTTGACTCGCAGATCGCCGGGGGCAAGCGCTACGACCTGGCCAGCATGGGCCGCCGCAAGGCCAACGCCACCTACCACGAATCGCACGGCACCGACGCCACGCAGGGCCTGTCGTTTGGCATGGATCTGACGCCGTTGATTCAAAATGATCATCTGGACATCCGTGCGTATATTCAGGATTACATCGCCCGCTTTTCGCGGGATGTTATTGACCGTCTGGAGCGATCAGGCGCATTTACCGGCTAGCAAATCAGCACTCTGGCAGGATATGGCCCAATTAAAAACCCGTTTATTGGGCCATATCCTGGATCGACCACAAAGGAGGTGGAGGACGAAAGATAGGAT
>JAEXTI010000563.1 GCA_023406965.1 Chloroflexota bacterium | reverse complement strand
GGGATGTGCGGGGTGATCTCGCGGAGCACATCAATTTGCTCTTGGAAGCACTCCAGCCATGAATCGGAGCAGAACCGTTGCCAATCCAGCTTTTGGGCCGGGTTGGCCTGTACAGGCGTAGGGGCCGGAGCGCGGATTTCATCCCAACTCAGGTAGTGCTGGCTCCAAAAGGCCGTTCCCCAGGCGTCGTTGAGGGCGTCGATCGAGTGATATTTTTCTTCCAGCCAGCAACGGAACGCGGCCTGAGACTGGTCACAAAAGCACTCTGCTACACCGTTGGTGTACTCGTTGTCAATATGCCACAGGGCCAGGCCTGGGTGGTTTCCAAATTCTTGCGCCAGCCGGGTAACCAGACGCCGGGCATACTCGCGGTAAGCCGAACTGTGCGGACAGATATGCCGCCGCGAGCCATGCCACAGGCGGACGTTGGCGGCGGTCACTGGCAGGGATTCGGGGTGCAGGCGAGCCAGCCAGGGCGGCGGTGAGGCTGTGGGGGTTGCCAGATTCACGCTGACGCCGTGCGCAAAAAGTAGGTCTATGATTTCCTTGAGCCAGGAGAAATCGTACCTGCCCGGCTCTGGCTCCATTTTTGCCCAGGAAAAAATCCCCAGAGAAACGCGGTTTACGCCTGCTTCCTGCATCCATCGCGCGTCTTCTTTCCAAATATCTGGGTCCCACTGTTCTGGATTGTAGTCGGCGCCATAAAGGATATTGGAAAACATATCAGTCGTTCGACCCCTTGAGATTTGTAGTGTCGCTGGGTGAGTCTTGATCCGGAGATAAGGGGCCTGCCGCGCTATCTGGCATAAAGGCCGCCATGCAGCCTTCGTAGGTCAGGGGGTGGATCAGGCAGTGGTCGGCGCCCAGTTCGCGCGCTCGCGCCTCGTCGCTGACGGTGGCGCAAACGCCCACCGGAATTTCTCCACCGGCTAGTTTGGCAACAAGAGTCTGGGCAGATTCGAGGTTTTGCATGGAGGAAAATAAGATCAGGCGGGGTTTTTGGGATTGGATCTCCTCCGCCGACGGGATACCGTTTATTACAGACAACCGGCAGCCGCACCGCGTCGCAAATCGGCTGAGAAGATAATCCAGTGTAGGGTCGTTACCGATTAAGACAATTTCTGTGTTCAACAATTTCACAACCTGTTCTCCTGAACCGAGAACTTGATTTGTGGATCTACTCACCCAATGAAAGACATTTGGCAACTTCTCGAAAGGGGAGAAAAATCCTAATTTTGATGTGTTTGCGGGGCACGAATCATCCCACAAACACATCAAAAAAGGATTTCTTCCGTCTCTGACTGAGCCGTTACCTATTTGCTATTGTAAAGATGCAGCCGAGGGGTGTCTTGCCGGTGAACGAGATGTTTTTGACGGTTTCCGGGATACCACTAGACGGTTGAGCTTTATGCGCCTGTCCGGCGGTAGGCGCGCGGCGTCAGGCCCACTTCATGGTGGAAGGTTCTGGTGAAATGAGCGCTTTCTGAAAAGCCGACAGCCATCGCTACTTCGGTGATGGACATGTCGGTATTTTTGAGGAGATCGCAGGCTTTGCGAATGCGATAGCGGCGCAGATAGGTGATGGGTGTAATGCCCATTTCCTGGCGGAAGCAATCGGTCAGGTAATCGGGGCTGATGTTGATGCGCTGGGCAATGTCTTCACGGGTGAGTGATTCGGCGTAATGGGTGTGGATCCAGGCGACAGCCTGCCGCACCAGACGCTGGGTGGGTTGGCTGAGTGTGTTTTGCTGGTTGAGCACTGCTTCGATGTGGCTGAGAGTTTCGGCGGTGTTGAACACGCCCTTGGTTAAAATGGTGGCAACGCCCCGATTGCAGCGTTCCAGGTCGGCATCCGACAGCGTTTTGGCGGTCAAGATGATCACGGGGATGTTGCGGGTTGACTCCCGCTCGCGCAATGCGTCCAGCACGGAAAATCCATCCATCTCGGGCATCATTAAGTCCAGGAGGATCAGGTCCGGGAGGGTGGTTTCCAGGGCGGTCAGGGCCTCTTTGCCGTTTCGGGCCAGGATGGGGCGGCAGCCGGCTTGTTCGACCAAACGTTGATTGACTTCTAGTACCCCGGGGTCATCATCGACCAGTAGCACGGTTTGGGGCCGGTCTCCGGACAGGGCCGGTTTTGTTCCAAAGTAGCGAAAAAACTCTGCGGCAAGCTGATCGGCCTGGAGCGGCTTGTGCAGGTAATTTAACTCAAGCAGTTCGCCGCGGTCCTGAGCGGCATCCAGGGCGAAGGCGAAGATGGGGATTCCGGCTGTGGTCGGCTGCCGCTTGAGCAAGCTGGTGATGGCCCAACCTTGTTTTCCGGCCAGATCTTCTTCAAGGATCAGGGCTGCCGGCTGTTTGGTGGTGATGCGGGCCAGCCATTCTGCATCCTGGTCGATCCGGCAGACCTGGGTGTCGAAGCCGCTCTGGCGCAGGTGCTCGCTGAGGAGGTCGGCTGGTTCGGCATGTTCGGTGAGCACAAACACCGCTTGGCCCTGAGCTGGCAACGCAGGCGCCAGTTCGTCTTGCCAGCCTTTAGCAGTCAGAATGGGCAGGGTGAAGTAAAAGGTGGAGCCGCTGCCTAGCGCTCCCGGCGAGCTGACGGACAGGCTGCCGCCGTGTTGTTCTACCAGCTGCCGCGAAATGGCCAAGCCCAGGCCCATGCCGCTGTAACCGGATTGGAGCGAGCGCTCGGATCGCTGAAACTCGACGAACACCTTGGCCTGTTCAGACGGTGAGATGCCGATGCCAGTATCGTTGACCGAGATGCTGGCCAGCTTCCCCGAAACGGTTACTTCCAGGGTCACTTTGCCTTGGGAAGTAAACTTGACCGCATTGCTGATCAGGTTGAGGGCCACCTGGCGAAGTCGGGTTCGATCACCCAGCACCCAGGGGCCGCGATCGGGGAGCCTGCTTTCCCAGGCCAGGCCTTTATCGTGCGCCAGTTGCTCGCCGATGCGCGCCGTGACGCGCAAGACATCGGCCAAATCGAGCGGTTCGCGGAGAATCCGCAACTGCCCGGCTTCGCTGCTGGCCAGGTCCAGCACATCGCCGATCAAGCGCGCCAGGTGCTGTGCGCTGGTATATATTTTTCCAAGGTCCTGCAGAAGTGGATCGGGCAGCGCAGCGCCGGTTTGTTCCGGCTGCGCTTGCAAGATCATCTCACTCAAGCCCACGATCAGGCTGAGCGGCGTTTGCAGCTCGTGGCTGACAATGGAGAGAAAACGGCTCTTTAACTGGTTGGCCTCTTCGGCCAGTTGCCTGCCCCGGAGCGCTTCGCGGTAAAGCTGAATGGCGCGTAGCGCCGAGGCCAAGTTGTGGACGATCGCAGCGCATGGCTCGAGGTTGGTTGCAGAGAAAGCCACAAATCCGGTGGCGTGTTCGTCGATCAACAGGGGTAGGATTGCCAGTTGAAACGGCTTCTCGCTTGGAATAATCGGCGGGGTGGGAAATTGACGGGTTAAAAATCGACCTTCGGAAACCTGTTCGTTGAGTCCGACGCTGAGGAGGATATCGGTGTGCAGCAGGGGATCCTCTTCAGCCTGCGAATACAGCCCGGCCAGCGCCTGATTGATGCCCAATAAAGGCAGGTGTCGGGCCAGAATATTCGCACTGTCTGCGACATCTGCCGCGGCTAGAAGCTGAGAGGTCATCAGGCCCAGGCGATCTGCGTCGGTCATATGTTTAACCAGGGCGCCCGTGGTTTGGCGGCGAATCGATTCAGCCAACCCCAGGCGGGCATGTTCAATCAATTCAGTGGTAAAGCCAGGTTTTTGATTGGGGATGGTGGAGAGCAGGTCGGGCAGGCTGTTTCGGAGGGTGTTAAATACGGATTGCCATGCGTACGCGTCCTCGGGATGGGTTTCAAGCCATTGGTACAGGTCCTGAAGACGATCTTCAAATAGCTCAAGGTCTTGGTGGACCAGGCTGTCGATCAATGAAGCGGCTAAATCCTTGGAACGATCTGTAATTTCTTTGCGAAGACTCTGTCGGGCTTCAATGAGGGCGATTTCTGCCATCCAATCGGCGAGAACGACTTTAGTACTGGAAATATTTTCGGGAAGAAACGCAGGTACCGATCCTGCTTTATGAGTGTCAGGCCGGCAGCCGCAAGATTGGCGAATGACGAGTTGAGTGGCCACCCGCCGGTTCTCGCTTTCTCGTGTTTCGCCCCGAATCTCCTGGAGGATGGAAAGCACTGCTTGGTACCCTAAGGAAAACGTTGGGTGCCGGACGGTGGTGAGCGGTGGGATCTGCGAGCGCGCCTCGAGGATGTCATCGAAGCCGATCACGGCCACATCTTCCGGAATGCGCAGCCCAGACGAGCGCAGCACTTCCATCGCTCCCAACGCAGAAAGATCATTACTGGCGATCACGGCTGTGAACGGCGCGCCAGTCGCAAGTATTTTCCGCATCGCCAATCGACCATCTTCGCGGCGGTGCTCGCCATAGGCGATTAAGCGTTCATCTCGAGGCAAATTTAACTCTTGCAGTGACAGATGGTATGCCGCCAGTCGTTCGGCGCTGTCTCCCCCGCGGTCTGATTTGCCGGCAACAAAAGCAATCTGTCGGTGCCCGTGTTGGAAGAGGTGCTGGCATGCCTGGCGAATGCCGCCGGCATTATCTGCGGCGATTTGATGTCCTGCTCTTTCTGGGGTGGTAAAAATGACCGGATATTTTGAGCGGATCAGGTCCTGTATGTAGTCGAGTTGTTCGGTTGTCAGGTCATCGGGAATGATGATTAACCCATCACAGTTCCAGGGTCCGACCGGAACGAAATCGGCCCATTCGCCGGATACGGGCCAGGCTGTGCGGCTGCCACGCGGGCTTCCGGGGAGAGAGATGCCACAGCCAATCAACAGGTTGGCGTGCTGTTCGCTAGCGGCAGCCGAGATACCTTGAAGGAGGGTATTCGTATAGCTATCAATGGTCGTGCCTTCATAAACAGACCATGTCGACAGGAAGCCAATGGTCGGGCGGCGATCGCTTCTCGGGTGCATAGCCTCCATTTTACCTCTTTTGGGCTTCAGCTCGAGAGAGTCTGGATTATGCCGGGCGATTTCAGCCAGAACCAATCGATGGTTGATGCGATCGGCGTGGACGAGGCTTTGGAAAAAGGCGAACCAGCCTTTTCGGACCTGGTGACGCTCCCCACGCGCTAGAAGCGCGGGGGCTTCTTGAGAAACGCATGACGCAACCGCCTACGTTTGCTCTCAATGGGCGCGTCCCGCCCAAAATAGTTGCACCCATGATGCGGACTTTGCCCGCACAACACCCAATGTGTTTTACGCTATGCAGGAATTCGGCACAGCAACCAGCAACACAAGCTCTGTTAAGGTGCGGCCCTGTCGGGCGACAGCGCGGCCCGCAAGCCCGCCGCAAAAGCATTATAGCACAAGTGTTCGCCTTTGGCGGGCTAAAGCTACCGAGAAACCCGCCTTTTCCCTGCCGTTCAAAACGGCGAGACTTGCGGTGGGTTTCAACCGGTCAGCTTCTAAGAATCTTAAGACCAATCATCAAACCGGCTGGATTTCCTCAGCCGGTTTGATTGGATTCGCTCTCAGGAGAGAATTGCGCGCTAGCTTTGGTGCGTCTCGCTCAACTGGTCGAAGTACGCGCCAACCAGGGTTTTAAAAAAGAGCAGTTGTTCTTCCAGTTCAAAACCTTGCTCTGTCGACATCAGCTCGCCCCGCGCAGCCATCTTCT
>JAEXTI010000554.1 GCA_023406965.1 Chloroflexota bacterium | reverse complement strand
ACCGCAGTGGGCCGGTTCTGGAGCCCGAGCTGGTCATGCCTCGAGTTTCGGAAGTGGCGCCAGGCCCGGTGTTCGTCCACCGTGCCATGTATCTGGGCTACGGCGCATTGGGCGGAAAGGTTGCTTCCGGCGTTTCCCAAGGCGCATTGGCAGGTGCCATGGCCGCCCGCATTCTGGCCGGCGAATCCGTGCAGAACATCCCCGTGCAATACGAGGGTGCCAATTATTATGCCTTTGACGTGTTGCAGTTAGAACGCTGGAAGATCTCCCGCCAGAACCTCCCTGCGGACTCCACGTATATAAACGAACGAATTACCTTTTACCGCCAGTACCGGGATTGGGCGTGGGGCATAGCTCTCTTCATCGTTATGCAGATGGCGATTATCGGTGGCTTGCTGCTCAATATTCGCACCCGGCGGCGAGCTCAGGCGGCTCTTCGGCGCAGTGAAGAACGCCTGAACTGGGTGCTGGCGGGTATCCGCGATGCGTACTGGGATTGGAACATCGCTAAAGGGGGGTTCTTCGTCAGCCCATTGCTGCAAGACATGCTGGGATATCCCATTGAATTCCACACTGCCAGTTCTTATCCCTGGGAATTCCTGGTGCCACCTGCCGAGCGACCCCTGGTGCGCGAGATGATCGATGATCACCTGCAGGGCAAAACCGACCAGTTCCGCTACGAGAGCCAGGTAACAACCGCCAAAGGCGAGGAGCGCTGGATCCTGACGCGCGGTCGGGTAGTGGAGCGCGACAGTGCGGGGAAGCCCCTCCGCGCCGCGGGCACCATGAGCGATATCACGGGGCGCAAGCGGGCCGATTTGGCTATGCAGTTCATCTTAAAAGGCACCTCGGGACAGTGGGGAGAAAGCTTTTTCCAGTCGCTCATGCTCGAACTGACCGCCACGCTCAACATGCGCTATGGATTGGTCGGGGTTGTCACGCCCGGCAAACCAGGAACCATTTCGACCCTGGCGTATTGTGAAAATGGCGAGGTGCGCGAGAACATCGACTACAAACTGAAAGGCTCACCTTCTGGGACGGTTTTCAATAGCGAACTGCACGTCTATCCAGATAACCTTCAGAACTTGTTTCCCCAGGACATTGGGCTGGTCGAGATGGAGGCAGTCAGCTACATCGGAGTGCCGCTGTTTAGCCGTTCGGGCAAACCGCTGGGTGTTATGGCCCTTCTGGACGACCATCCCATCAAGAACGACCAGATTGCTCATTGGCTGGTAAGCGCTTTTGCCAACCGGGCGGCGGGCGAAATTGAACGTTTGCAGAGTGAACGGGCCCTGCGCGAAAGCGAGCAGCGCTGGCAGTTTGCTCTGGAGGGCTCGGGCGACGGCGTTTGGGATTGGGATTTGATCACCGGGTCGGCGAGCTACTCCCGCCGCTTTAAGGAGTTGTTGGGCTTTTCAGAAGGCGAAATGCACAATTTGCTATCCGAGTGGACCGCGCGCGTGCATCCCGACGACCTGACGCGGGTGATGGATGCCCACGAGCGGCACTGGCGCGGCGAGACCGAATCGATGGTCGTCGAATACCGCGTGCGTTGCAAAAATGGCAGCTACAGATGGATGATGGCGCGCGGCAAGGTGATTGAATTTGAGCCGAATGGTAAGCCCCGGCGCATGGTGGGCACCAACCAGGATATCACCGATCGCAAGAATACTGAAAGAGCGCTGACCGAAAGCTTTGTGCGTTACCAGACACTGTTCACACGCATGAGCGAAGGCTGCGCGCTGCATGAATTGGTGTATGATTCCAAGAAGAACCCGGTAAATTACCGCACCCTGGATGTCAACCCTGCCTTTGAGCGCATCTTGGGTCTCAGTCGCGAGCAGGTGGTGGGCGAGTTGGCCGATAAGGCTTTCGGTGTTTCGCCGCCGCCCTTCTTGAAGGAATTTTGCCGCGTGGCAATGACCGGAGAGCCGGTGACTCTGGATGTTCACTTTTCTGAAATTGACAAGCATATTTCGCTCTCAGTCTTTTCCCCCAAACCTGATCAATTTGCGGTGGTCTTTTCAGATGAGACCGATCGCTATAAGGCCAACGACCTGCTGGATCAGGAGCGTATCTTGCTGCGTACGGTGATTGATAACCTGCCTGATTCGGTGTACGCCAAAGATTTGGATCTGCGGAAAACGCTGGTAAACACCGCTGAAATGCGTTTGATGGGTCTTTCTACCGAAGAGGAAGCCATCGGCAAGGATGATTACGCGGTCTATCCCACCGAGCGGGCCGATCAGTTCAGGCGCCATGATCTCCAGGTGATCGAAAGCGGCGAACCTATTCTTAACATTGAGGAGTTGGTAGAATTCGCAAACGGCGAGACGCGCTGGCTCCTGACTTCCAAGCTGCCCTTGCGAGACAACGAAGGGAAGATAGTCGGTTTGGTTGGCATTGGACGTGACATTACCGAACGCAAACGCAGCGACGAGGAGATTCTACGTTTGAATGCCGATTTGGAACGCCGGGTGACCGAGCGTACGGCAGAGTTGCAGGAAGCCAACAGAGAATTGGAGGCCTTTTCCTACTCGGTTTCTCACGATTTGCGTGCGCCGCTGCGCAGCCTGGATGGTTTCAGTCATGCCTTGCTGGAAGATTATAATGATCTCTTGAACGACACCGGCAAGGACTACCTGCGCCGGATCCGCGCTTCCAGCCAGCGTATGTCTGACCTGATCGACTCGCTGCTCAAACTGTCGCGCATTACCCGCGCCGAGCTACGTCGTGTGCCGGTCAATTTGAGCGAGATCGCCCATTCTGTGGCTGCCGACTTGCATGACCGCCAGCCCGAGCGAGAGGTGGAGTGGAAGTTTGAAGAAGGCATCATCGTGGAGGCCGATCCCGGTTTGATGCGCAGCGCGATCTCTAATCTGCTTGAAAATGCCTGGAAGTTCACCAGCAAGCACCCCGCTGCGAAAATTGAGTTGGGTCGCGATAGCCATTCTGGAGAGGAAGTCATCTTTGTCCGTGACGATGGCGCGGGCTTTGATATGACTTACTCGCAAAAATTGTTTGGGGCGTTTCAGCGCATGCACACCGCGCAAGAATTTGAAGGTACCGGCATCGGCCTGGCGGTTGTCAATCGCATCGTTCGCCGTCACGGCGGGCGAGTGTGGATTGAGAGCGCGGTTGAATGCGGAACCACCGTTTACTTTACGCTGGCTTGAGGAG
>JAEXTI010000456.1 GCA_023406965.1 Chloroflexota bacterium | reverse complement strand
GATTGCAGTGATCTGTCAGGCTAATTCGCATATAATGGATGTTGCGACCAAAGCGGTCAAAAGCCATTGCTCGCCTCGAATTTGGATGATTTTTATCAGTATTATATCAAAAATTCACCCGGCTGAGGCCGGGAATAACGGAAAGGTCTACCATGGCTACCAAAGCAAAAGTTGCTGTGCTTTATACCAAACCAGAAAGCGTCCTGAAAGATTATCGCCGCCTGTGCGAGTTGGGCGGGATGAAAGAGGCGCTTGACCCAACTGCCACCACCATCCTGAAAGACAACATCACCTGGCATTTCCCCATGCCCGGCGCCAACACCACCCCCTGGCAGATGGAAGGCGTCCTGCTGGCCCTGCGTGAGGCCGGTTACCCCGACGTGGTCTGCGTGCAAAACCAGACCGTGGTGACCAACGCCTTCAAAGGTGAAGATCTGAACGGCTATGTGCCCATCTTCCGCCATTACGATCTTCCGGTCAAATACAACTTCAAGCCCGAGGATATGACCTGGGTGCATTACCAGCCCAAGGCGCGCATGCTGGCCCTGGATCATATCTATCCCGAGGGCATCCACATCCCCGATTACTTCTTCGGCAAAAATATCCTGCATCTGCCGACGGTCAAGACGCACATGTACACCACCACGACCGGGGCCATGAAAAACGCCTTTGGCGGGCTGCTCAGCAAGTACCGCCACTACACCCACACCTGGATCCATGAAACGCTGGTGGACCTGCTGGCCATCCAAAAAGAGATTCACCCCGGCCTGTTCGCCGTGATGGACGGCACCACCGCCGGAGATGGCGGCGGCCCGCGCCTGATCGACCCGATTGAAAAGAACGTGATCCTGGCATCCGCCGACCAGGTGGCCATCGACGCGGTGGCGGCCAAACTGATGGGTTTCGACCCGATGAGCATCAAGTACATCCGCCTGGCGCACGAAAACGGCCTGGGCGTCGGCGACCCGCGCGAGATTGAGATCGTTGGTGACGATGTCTCTGGCGTGAACTGGCACTTCCGCGTGGCTCGCAACTCGCACACCTTCCTGGCCTGGATGGCCTGGTACGGCCCGACCAAATTCCTGCAAAAGCTGCTCTTCCGCACGCCCTTTGTCATCGTGCCCACCGCCATCGGTGAGTTTGAGCAGGATGGCCTGTATTGGCCGCTGAAATACAAAGGCATTGCCCAGCATTGGCGGGAGACGACTCGCTGGGGAGCATTGTTCCAGCATTACCAGAAGAACGGGGTGATGGTGTCTTAAACTTCCCAGTCTCACTGAGAAGTAAGCCCTGGCGCGGGACTGTGGCGCACCCTATCCTGATTATGCAAGTCCATATTCAGGAGAAACCCCATGACCACATTCGCCCCCGCAGGCACGCAGATTATCCCACCCGCCGATTTTCCTGTCCGTTGGGTTGACCCCGCCGACGCCGCTTATCACTGGACCCGCGATCGCGAGCACAACCCGCAGCCCATTACACCCATGTTCTCCAGCTTTGCCGCGCTGACCGCAGGAGCCGGGCGCGCCCGCACCGTGGAGGTGTACGGCGAGGCCATCCTGGCGCGGCGCGACCTGCAGTTCAACGGTTATAACTACTCGCGCGTCGTCCCTTTCACCGGCACACCCGCCGAGTTGGAAGCGCGCATCGAATTCAACCGCGAGCAAGTTGGCGCAGCGGCCTTTCGCCTGTCAAAGCTTTGGGAGCAGGAATGGCTCCCTAATTTGCAATCAGCCTGGCGCTTTTGGCAACAGTTCGACCTGGTGGGCGCATCACCGGAAGCCCTTGCCAGTCACCTGGACGGGACCATCCAGCGCGCCACGAGTATGTATGAAATCCACTATCTCATGGGTCCGCCCATCTGGTGGGCCCTGGACGAATTCGCCAAATATTACTGTGACCTGTTCGAGGGGCAATCCAGCCTGGACGCCCACCGCCTGCTGCAGGGCTTCGACAACCAGACTCTGCGCATTGGCCGGGCCCTGTGGCAACTGAGCCGCCTGGCTGCGCAAAGCGAAACTGTGCGCCAAACCATCTGCACGGCGCCGCCAAATGAAATCGAACTCGGCTTGAGGGCCACACCGCAAGGCCGGGCTTTCTTGAGCGAACTGCGCGCCTTCCAGCAGGGCTATGGGCAGCGCAGCGACCTGTGGGATTGGGGCTATCCGAGTTGGAGCGAGAACCCCTCCCCCATCTTCCACAACCTCAAGCAGTACCTTGCGACTCCCGGGCGGGACCCAGCCGAAATGCGGCACGCCGCCGCGGAAGAACGCGAACAGGCCATTGCCGCCGCCCGCGCTCGCCTGGCGGGCTATCCGCGGCCAATCGTCGAGCGTTTTGAAAAGCTGCTCGCCGCGGCTCAAACCGCTTTGACTCTCAGCGAAGACCACACCTACTGGATCGATTTCAACGGCTTTGGCTGGGTACGCCGGGTGATCCTGGAATGCGGGCGGCGATTGGCCGCTGACGAGCGTCTGGGCCAGCCCGAAGACGTCTTCTATCTGTCCATTGGCGAACTGCTCGGAATGTTGAAAGGCTCCCGGCTGGATTTGCGCGAGAAGGCCGCCCGGCGGCGGATGGAAAACCTCCGCTGGAGCGCCTACCCCGCGCCCGTCGAGTTGGGCACGCGCCCCGAGCGGCCTCTTTCCATTTACTCGGCGGACGGCCTGCGCATGGCCCGCTACCTGGGCTGCTACGTGGAAGAATGCGACCCGCAGCCCATTGAAAGCGGCACACTGCGCGGGCAGCCCGGCTCGGCGGGTAAAGTCCGCGGGCGGGCGCGGGTCATTCTGAACCTCGAAGAGGCCTATCGTCTCCAGCCGGGCGAAATCCTGGTGACCACCACCACCGCTCCGCCCTGGGCGCCCCTGTTCTTAATCGCCGGCGGGTTGGTGACGGACGCGGGCGGGCTGCTCTCGCACGGCGCGGTGGTTTCGCGCGAGTACCGCATCCCTGCGGTGGTGGGCACGGGCTCGGCCACGCATACCATCACCGATGGGCAAGTGATCGAGGTGGATGGCAACAACGGCAAGGTGACCATTTTGTGAGGTGAACCATGAACATCTACCCTTTGGGAACGACGACTTCTCAAAATCCACTGAGGGTGGGCGGAAAGGCCGCCCACCTGGCCCGGCTGGCAGCCCGCCACCCGGTGCCCCCGGGATTTTGCATCGGCGCAGGCGCAGAGCTGGCCCAACCGTTCAACGAGGTGCTCAGCCGGGCCTACCGGCGGCTGGGACAGCGCTGCGGCGCAGTGCCTTTGCCCGTCGCGGTGCGCTCTTCAGCGGTAGACGAGGACGGCTTGCAGGCCTCCTTTGCCGGGCAGCACGAAAGCTACCTGAACGTGAGCGGCGAGGAAGCCGTGCGCCAGGCCGTGGACCGCTGCATCGAATCGGCCCGCAGCCAACGAGCATTGGCTTACCGGCAGGCGCGCGGATTGGACGACCACAGCGGGGTGGCCGTGCTGGTGCAACAGTTCATCCCGGCGGACGTGTCGGCGGTGGTGTTCAGCGCCGACCCCACCAGCGGCGAGCGCGGCTGCGTGGTCATCAATGCCGCCTGGGGCATTGGCGAAAGCCTGGTAGGCGGCGAAGTGACCCCCGACCTGTACCGGGTGAGCAAAGACGACCTGCGCGTCACGGCGCGCCTGGTGGCGGACAAAGCGGTGATGACGGTGGCCTGCCCCGAAGGCACCCGCCAGGTGGCGGTGCCGCGCGCCTTGCGCCGCGAACCCGCCCTGGACGATGGTCAAATCCGCGCGCTGGCCCTGTTGGCTCTGCGTCTGGAGGCCACCCAGGGCTGGGCCGTGGACCTGGAATGCTCGTTTTACCAGGAACGGCTCTATTTGCTCCAGTGCCGCCCCGTGACCACATTATAAGCACCACCTTTTCGTAGCGGCACGGGGGTGTGTACTCATCGTCGAACTCCAACCTCAACCCCCGTGCCAATCCCTGCATGTAGCGGCGGGTCTTAAACGCTGGCTCGTTGCGCACATCCGCAACACATCGCTGCCAGCAACAGTTGCGTGCCCACCCGACAGACCCGCCGGACGTCCCAAGGCGGCAGAGGTTCTGCGAACCTTTAGTACCTATCCTAAAAATCGGAAGGGAAGCACTTTTATAGTGTTTGCGGGGGGGGAGCCCCCCCCAACACCATAAAAGTGCAAATCTCCCCAATAAATTTAGGATAAGTTCTTATGGATCAGCCCTCCGACCGGGGGACTATTGATCAAATAACCCCATCGGGTCCGCCACCTGGAACCAGCCCGAGATGCGCCACAGGCAGTAAGCACTCATTTCCTCGTCCGAAGCCGAAGCATCATAATGGGCGATCGATGGGAACTGCGTCCCCGCCGGGCCGATGCGCACCTCCAGGTGCAGGTGCGGGTTGAGGGCGTTGCCGCTCATCCCCGTCTGGCCCAGCGGGTCCCCGCAAGCCACGGCCTGCCCCACCTGCAGCGGAATGGGGCTTTCCATGTGCGCATAGAGCAGGTACAACGAGGGCTGCGCCGTGGACCAATCCGCGGGGATTGCAAAATCGGGGCAGGTCAGCGGCGATTTGGCTTGCGGCGTGGGCATCATTTCAGGCAGCTCCAGCGGCGGCAGAATGCCTTCCAGCGGCGTTTCAATGATCACCGCATTGCCGTAGGGAAAGCGCTCGTTGGTCACCCCCGCCACCGTTCCAGCCAAAGCCGCCCGCACCGGCCAGCCCGAAAGGGCAATGCGCGTTTGCGGGTCGAGATACGCAATATCCACGCCTTGATGAGGCTCGTCGCGGCCCATCGGCGGCGGAGCATAGCGATTAACCACCGCCTCGCGCAATGCCGCGAAATCAAAATCAGCCATCGGCGAGCAAACCGCCGGTTCAACAGGGGCCGGGGTGCTGGTGGGCGCAGGGGTCGGGCTGGGCAGGGCTGTGGGCGTGAGCGTCGGCGTGGGGCTGGGCACGCGGGTCTCGGTGGGCAAGGGAGTGGCGGTCGGCGGTTCAGGGGTGAGGGTGCAAGCGGCCAGCAGCAAAACCGCAATCACCAGGGGCAAGCAGTGACGAGTAGACAAGGTCATATGAGGATTATACCGCGGGGTGGGAGATCAAGAAAATTCATCCACAAGGGCGCTTGTATGCAGGCGAGTTGGCTATTAAAATAATGGTATTGAGTAGGACGGTCCCCCATCAAAGGATATCCCTGTGACCCATAGCCTCAAGTGGTGGCAAAAAGCAGTCTTTTACCAGATCTATCCGCGCAGCTTTGCCGATGGCAACGGCGACGGCATCGGCGACCTACCGGGCATCATCAACCGCCTGGACTATCTGCAAGGCCTGGGCATCGACGCTATCTGGCTCTCGCCGCATTACCCCTCGCCGCAGTTTGACGTGGGCTACGACATTGCCGACTACAGCAATGTCGAGCCGGTTTATGGCACACTGGCGGACTTCAAACATCTTCTAGAGGGGCTCCATCAGCGCGGCATGCGCCTGATTCTGGACCTGGTGCTCAACCACACCTCCGACCATCACGCCTGGTTCCGCGAATCTCGCAGCAGCCGCGACAACCCCAAGCGTGACTGGTATGTATGGCGTGACCCCCAGCCCGATGGCTCTCCGCCCAACAACTGGGACTCCACCTTTGGCGGATCAGCCTGGGAGTTTGACCCGCAAACGGGGCAGTACTACTACCATTTCTTCTTCAAAGAACAGCCCGATTTGAATTGGCGCAACCCGCAGGTCAAACAAGCCATGTGGGACGCCATTCGCTTCTGGCTGGATATAGGGGTAGATGGTTTCCGCCTCGACGCGCTGGGCACGATCTATGAAGACCCGCAGTTACCCGATCACCAGGCAAGCATGTCCTTGCTCGAACTGCAAAGCGCCTACGTCCAGGCGAAAAGTGACGAAGAACGCCAGGCCCTGGGCAAGCAGTTTGAAGCCCTGCATAAATATCAGATCGAACTCCCCGAAGTGCAAGATTTGATGAAAGACCTGCGCAGTCTGGTCAACGAATACCCGGACCGCGTGCTGGTCGGCGAGACCAGTGAGATCCGCTACTACGGCGATGGCAGTAATCAGCTACACATGCTCTTCAACTTCCCATTGATGGAGATTGAAGGCCCCCAAACGCCCGCCCACGTTCGCAAGAACCAGCAGCAGCGCATTGCCGCCATGCCGCCGGGTGCCTGGGCTGCCAACACGCTGGGCAACCACGACACAGGCCGGGTGTGGAACAGTTTTGGCGACGGAAAGAATGACGCTGCCCGGGCGCGACTTTCACTGGCAGAAGTGTTGACGTTGAAAGGAACGCCCTTCCTCTACAACGGCGAGGAAATCGGCATGACCAATCTGATCCTGCAAGACCCGGCTTTGTTCCGGGACAATCTCTCGGTCTATGCCTACGAAAAGTTGACCGGATTGATGCATCTTCCAGCCGAAGAAGCGCTGAAAATGGCGGTACAATATGGCAGAGATCGCTGCCGCTCGCCTTTCCAATGGCGCAACGCGCCCAACGCCGGGTTTAGCCCGCAAGGCGTCACGCCCTGGCTGCCGGTCAACCCGAACTACGCCGACGGCATCAATGTAGCCGACCAGGAAGCCGATCCAGATTCACTGCTGAGCTTTTACAAAACGTTGTTGCTTTTGCGAAGGCAAAACCCAGCCTTGAGCGAGGGCGAATACATGCCCTTGTTAGAAAAATCGAAGGATTGCCTGGTGTTCTTGCGCAAGATCGAAGGGCAGCAAACTGTCCTGGTGGCATTGAACATGAGCGAGAAAGAACACACGCTCAATCTGGATGTCCTTGGAGGGCTTGGGCGCCTGCTGTATTCCAACCGGCGCAGAAAATCCACGGTGAACCTGAAACGGGTAAAATTAGCGCCTTTTGAAATATTACTGACCGAAAGTATATAGTATTCTCTTGAAAAATATGGTATCGTTCAGTGGGGCCACAGCCTTTGCTGATTAATCACCACGAGTCTGATTCTTTGAATGGAGAGGAAAGATGGAAAACGTAAAAGATATCGTTGGCTTTTTACAAAAAGTACCGTTGCTTCATGGACTGAAGCAAAACCAGCTTGAAAAACTGGCCCGGCGTTTTGTCGAGCGCGAGTTCAAAGCCGGACAGGTCATCGTTGAACAGGGCAAGGGCGGTGTTGGGTTTTTCATCATCGTCTCCGGAGCTGCCGAGGCTGTGCGCATGCGCGGCGACGGCGAGAAGGTGGTGGTGAACAGCTTTGGCCCGACCGATTTCTTTGGCGAGCTGGCCTTGTTGGATGACGGCCCGCGCACGGCGACGGTGACCGCCACCGCAGCCACCAAGTGCCTGGTGCTGACCAGTTGGGACTTCATCGCCGAACTGCGCGAGGACACCGATATGTCGGTGATCATTCTCCAGCAGTTGGCTGTGCGCTTCCGCCGCGCCCTCGAAGCCCTCTAGACCCCCGAAAACAAACCCGGATTTCGGAGCGCGAATGTGCTCCGAAATCCGGTGGTACAATAGGCGTTCTTCTCAAGGCGAACTTCCACGCCCATAGAAGTGAATCTATCTAGCCCGCTCGTCGGGCTAGTTTAAGGATATCTGCTCAGAGAGAAGCCCCAAATTTCAGGTGGATGCGGGGCCTTGGTCCTGCATCCACCTGAAATTTAATCTCCTTCCCCTGAATATCGAGCAGCTCTATTCTATGGTAAAGGTAACTACTCAGGCCCTGGTAGAAAAGCCCCGAATTTTTAGTGTTTGGTGGGGGGGGGGCCCCCCCCA
>JAEXTI010000438.1 GCA_023406965.1 Chloroflexota bacterium | reverse complement strand
CGGATAATTGCGGTTTCAAGAATCAAAAAGGGGCCATCCTTTGAATGAGGATGGGGCGATTGTACATCCGCTTGGTTGTCTAGTCAACCCGCGGGACATTAACAATTCATTACAATTTTCGGGGGAGAGGGATCATAAACATTTCTTTGCGAACACGAGGAAGGCGGGGCTAGCGGGTGGGCCGGTTTGACCAGCCCGCCAGGTTCGAGGTAGATGTATCGGCACAGCCTGCATTAAAGACCCGCCTCTACGCGGAGGAAGATCGCAAGAGGGCGAAGCTCACAGAGTCGGGTGGGGGTCGTTGTTCAATCTCGCTTCGCCCCTACGGGAGGCGGGCTTGAGCCGTTCTGTAGGGGATTGGGATTGCGGATGGGCGCAGCTCACCGAATCGGGTAGGGATCGTTGTCGAATCTCGCTGCGCCCCTACAAGAGCCCCTACAGGAAGTGGAGGCGAGACCGCCCCCCTACCGCTTGAGGAATTTGAGGTTCTGGTTAATCAAATCGATGCGCTGCTGGACGGAGGCGGCGCTGCGCCCGGCGTCTTCGGGGGTGTTGAAGACGTAGTCCAGCATCTTGTCGATGGTGGTGGTAGCAACATGGGTGCGCGTGTCGGACGAGCCATAATAGATAAACAGGTCGCCGTTGGCGCGGGCCACGGCCCCGTTGCAGAAGGCCACGTTCGAGACGTCGCCCACGCGCTCGTCGAACTCGGGGGCCAGGAAGTAGCCGCCCGGGCGGGCGATGACCTTCCAGGGCTCGTGCAGGTCACAGAGGAAGGCGTACAGCACGTAGCGCAAACCGGCGGCGCAGCCGCGCACGCCGTGGGCAATGTGCAGCCAGCCCTTCTCGGTCTTGATGGGCACAGCGCCCGCGCCGTTCTTGGACTCTTTGATGGTGTGGTAAGCGCGGGGATCGATGATGGTTTCTTCAAACACCTCGGCACGGGTGATGTCTTCACACAGGCCCCAGCCGATGCCGCCGCCGGAACCGGCATCGATGAACGAGTCCTGCGGGCGGGTGTAGAAGGCGTATTTGCCATCCACAAACTCGGGGTGCAGGACCACGTTGCGCTGCTGGGCAGAGGGGGTTTTCAGGTCGGGCAGGCGCTGCCAGGTTTTCAAGTCTTTGGTGCGAGCAATGCCGGCCTGGGCCACGGCGCTGGACATATCCGAGGGCGGGGCAGCGGGGTCTTTACGCTCGGTGCAGAAAACGCCGTAGATCCAACCGTCCTCGTGGTGGGTGAGGCGCATGTCGTAGATGTTGGTGTCGGGGTTTTCGGTTTCGGGAATGACCACGGGGTAATCCCAGAAGTGGAAGCGGTCGACGCCGGTTTCACTTTCGGCCACGGCGAAGAAGGACTTGCGGTCGTTGCCTTCCATGCGCAGGACGAGCAGAATCTTGCCGTCCATTTCGATGGCCCCGGTGTTATAGGCTCCGTTGACGCCCAGCCGCTCCATCAGGAATGGGTTGGTGGCGGGGTTGAGGTCGTAGCGCCAAAAGAGAGGCGCGTGCGCCCCGGTGGCAACGGGATGGACATAACGGTCAAACCAACCGTTGGTCCAACGGGGGTCGACGGCGTTGGGGCGTTCGATGAGGGCAGCGTACTCGCGCTGTAATTGATCCAGTCGTTGAGCAAAGGTTTCAACCGGCATTTCAAGTTCCTCCTGTTGGGATGAGGGGGGAGAATTTGAGTCTTAAATCGCCCGGGTGCTCTGGCGCACAATCAACTCCGGGTAAATCAAATGGGGATGGCGCTCGGCTTGCGGGTTGGCGATCATCTCGACCAGCATTTTCACGGTCTGGACGCCCTGGGCATCGTAATCCTGGCGCACGGTGGTCAACGGGGCCTCAAGATAAGGGGCCTCGCTGTTGTCATCGTAGCCGACTACGGACACATCCTCGGGGACGCGCAGGCCGCGCTCGTGCAGGGCGCGCAGGGCGCCGATGGCGGTGGTGTCGTTGGCGCAGACCAGCGCGGTAAAGGGCTGGCCTGAATCCAGCAACTGGTTGGCAGCCTCATAGCCGCCGCGGGCGGAGAAATCACCGAAGGTGACCGGGCCAGGCTCCAGCCCGGCTTGCGCCATGCGCTCCAGGTAGATATCGTGGCGGATGCGGGCGTCATAGATGCCCTTCCAGCCGACGATCTCGGCGATGCGGCGGTGGCCCAGACCGAGGAGGTGATCCATAACCTGGTTCATGCCCGCGCGCTGGTCGAAGACCACGCTGGCAACGCTGTCGCCGGGGTTGCCGCCCTGCTTGATGTAGGGCACACCGCGGCACAGACGGTTCAGCTCTTCGGCGCGCAGGTCCAGTTCGGATTCAAAGAAGATGAAGCCATCCATGACGCGCGAGGTGAGTTCATCCATCAACTGGCGGAACTCCTCAAAGGATTCGGCGTCGGAGAGATTGGAGATACCCACATGGTAGCCGCAACTGGCGGCCTCGTAGATGACTTGCTTGAGAGGGCCCATGAAATAGGGCTTGAAGTTGATGGCTTGAATGGTTTGAGAGCGCCCGGTGATGAGACTACGGGCGGCGCGGTTGGGGCGGTAATCCAGGGCGCGGATGGCCTCGAGCACGCGTTCGCGGGTGGAGGGCAGCACACTGGGATGGTCGTTGATGACGCGCGAGACAGTTTGATGCGATACGCCTGCCAGGCGGGCCACATCATGCAAAGTTGCTTGTTTGGGAGGATGTTCAGCCATAGAAACCCCAATCGATGAATTGATTCATTGTATCACCGAACGGGGAAATTGTTTATCGTTCACATTGTGGAGCGTGTGGGAAAAGCAATTTCGAAAATCGGGAAATTGGGGGCTTGATTTTTGATTTTTTTATGCTATATTATTCAGAACAACTGAATAGCGTGTACTCTTATCCAGAGAGGTGGAGGGACCGGCCCTATGAAACCTCGACAACCAGCCAGCAATGGTATGGTGCCAAATCCTGCGGAACAGCGTTCTGGGAGATGAGAGAAGTCTAGCCGAATAAATGCAGACCTCTTCTTGTTTCACGGAAGAGGTTTTTTGTTTTTGCTGCTAAGCACTTGTTCATTGTAAAGCAGAAGGAACGAGTGCATGGCAGCCGGGGAGCAATCCCCCTCAGGACGTCGCTCGATCAACCATTTTTTAGCCCTATGTAAATTCGGAGGGAGAACTGTGCCTATTAAAATTCCGGATACGCTTCCGGCCAAAGAAATTCTAGAATCGGAAAACATCTTCGTGATGGGCGAATTACGGGCCATCCACCAGGATATTCGCCCGCTGCGCATCGCCATCCTCAACTTGATGCCGACCAAGATTGCCACCGAGACGCAACTGCTGCGCCTGCTGGGAAATTCACCGATTCAGATCGAGATCGTCCTGCTGCGCACGGCCACGCACCAGTCGCGCAACACGTCGGAAGAGCATCTGGCAACATTCTACGCCACCTTTGACGAGGTACGCGAGCAAAAATTCGACGGGTTGATCATCACCGGCGCGCCGGTGGAGACGCTGGACTTCGAGCAGGTGGATTACTGGCCGGAATTGCAGGCCATTCTGGATTGGAGCCGCCGGAACGTGTGGGCCACGCTGTTCGTGTGCTGGGGGGCGCAAGCCGGGCTGTACCACTTCTACGGCGTACCCAAGTACCCGCTGCCGGCCAAGATGTTTGGGGTGTTCCCCCACCGGGTGAACATCCCCTTTGTGCCGCTGTTCCGCGGCTTCGACGATGTGTTTTACGCGCCGCACTCGCGCCACACTGAGATTCGCCGCGCCGACCTGGAAAAGATTCCGGAACTGGACATTCTATCGGAATCAGACCAATCCGGGATTTACATTGTGGCCTCCAAAGATGGCCGCCAGGTGTTTGTCACCGGGCATTCCGAGTACGACCCGCTGACCCTCAAAGCCGAGTATGACCGCGACGTGAAGCTGGGCCTGCCCATCCAGGTGCCGGCCAACTACTACCCTGATGACGACCCCAGCCGCCCTCCCCTGGTGCGCTGGCGCGGGCATTCAAACCTGCTGTTCGTAAACTGGATCAACTACTACGTTTACCAGTCCACCCCCTTCAACCTCGACGATTTGTCGTAGGCGCCGGTTCTTATTCATACCTCTCAAGGAGTTTCTCATGTCTCAGCAACACACTTTCGGTTTCACCACCCGCCAGTTGCACGCCGGGCAGCAGCCCGACTCGAGCACCGGTTCGCGGGCCGTGCCCATCTACCAGACCAGCTCGTACGTCTTCCGCGACACCGAGCACGCTGCCAAGCTATTCTCACTGCAGGAATCGGGCAACATCTACACGCGCATCATGAATCCCACCAGTGACGTGTTCGAGCAGCGGTTGGCGGAGTTGGAAGGCGGGGTGGGCGCGCTGGCGACCAGTTCGGGGCACGCCGCGCAGACCCTGGCCATTTTGACGCTGTGCCAGGCGGGTGACCACATTGTCTCGGCCTCCACGCTGTACGGCGGTACCTATAACCAGTTCAACTACACCTTCCCGCGCCTAGGCATCGAGGTGACCTTTGTTGACCCCAGCGACCCGGAGAACTTCCGCAAGGCCATTCAGCCCAACACGAAGGTGATCTATGGCGAAACGCTGGGCAACCCGCGCATCAATGTGTTCCCCTTCGAAGAGGTGGCGGCTATTGCCCGCGAATACCAGATCCCGCTGATGATCGACAGCACCTTTGCAACACCCTATCTGTGCAGGCCCTTCGAGTGGGGAGCCAACATTGTGACCCATTCGACCACCAAGTTCATCGGTGGGCACGGCACCAGCATCGGCGGGGCGATTGTGGACGGGGGTAACTTTCAGTGGGAGGGCAACCCACGCTTCCCCAACTTCAACACCCCCGATCCCAGCTACCACGGCTTGAAATATGCCGATCTGGGCGCGCCGGCCTTCATCTTGAAAGCACGCGTGCAGGTGCTGCGCGATATTGGAGCGTGCCAGTCGCCGTTCAATTCCTGGTTGTTCTTGCAAGGATTAGAGACACTCAGCCTGCGCCTGAATCAGCACGTGCGCAACGCGCAGCAGGTGGCTTCCTTCCTGGAGGGGCATCCCAAAGTGGCCTGGGTCACCTACCCCGGCTTAAAATCGCACCCCGACCACCAGCGGGCCAAGAAGTATCTGCCCAAGGGGCCGGGAGCCATCCTGGGATTTGGCATTGAGGGCGGATTGGAGGCCGGGCGCAAGTTCATCGACAACTTGCAGTTGTTCAGCCACCTGGCCAACGTGGGCGACGCCAAGAGTCTGGCCATTCACCCGGCCAGCACCACGCACAGCCAGCTCACGCCGGAAGAGCAAGCCGGGGCAGGCGTGACCCCCGATTTCGTACGCCTGAGCATCGGCATCGAGGATGTCGAGGATATCCTGTGGGATTTGTCGCAGGCGTTAGAAAAAGCATAGGTAGTATCATCGAACAAAAAAGCCCGCGTGTTGCGCGGGCTTTTTTGTTCGATTCTGAGGATCAGTCATCCATCTTTTCAAGCATGGCCAGGAAGGCTCCGACCACGCGGGGATCGAACTGCTTGCCGGATTGCTCCTGAATGTAGGCGCGGGCAGCGGCGTGGGACCAGGCCGGCCGGTAAGGGCGGGTGGAGATGAGCGCATCCCACACGTCGATGACGGCAAAAATCCGCGCTCCCAGGGGAATGTCTTCGCCAGACAAACCTTGCGGGTAACCGGAGCCATCCCAGCGTTCGTGGTGGCTGTAGGGGATTTCACGGGCCTTGCCCAGGAAATCAATCGGTTCGAGCACCTGGTTGGCAAAGGTGGGATGCATGCGCATGACCACCCATTCGTCCGAGCTGAGCGGGCCGGGCTTGCGCAAAATCGAGTCCGGAACACCCATTTTGCCGATATCGTGCAGCAAGGCGCCGCGGCGCAAATGAACTATGTCTTCTTCCGGCACACCCAGCGCATGGGCCAGTTCCAGAGTCATTGACACCACCCGGTGGCTGTGTCCAGCGGTCTCCGATTCCCACAATTCCAGCGCGCGTGACCAGCCCTGCAGGGTGGCGTCATAGGCATGGGCCAGCTCTTCGTTGGCCTGCTTGACGGCTTGCTCAGAACGCAAGCGCTCGGTCACATCCAGCCCAATACCTCCCACCAGGTTTCCTGCCTGCCCGCCCGGAATGGGGAACATGAGGATCTCTAAAGTGTGCCTGCCATCTTCCATATCCACCGATTGCAGGCTGCGAGACACCTCACCTTTTAGAATCCGCTGGTAAGCCGCTTCTGCTTTCGCAGACAACTCGGAGTTAAACAAATCCATCGGCTGCGCGCCAAGAAGTTCCTTGCCTGGCAACAGGTTTTGGATCATACGGTTGGCATACATCAGGCGGTGGTTTTGATCGACAATGAACACCTGGACCGGGATTACATCCATGAAGAGGGAGAATTTCTGCTCACTCTGGCGCAAGGATGCTTCGGCGATGCGGCGCTCGCGGCGAGTTTGCGTTTCGCGCAGTTCGCGGTCGATGGCCGGCGAAAGACGGGCCAGACGACCTTTCATCAGGTAATCACTGGCCCCGGCTTTCATCATCTCTACGGCTGTCTCTTCACCAATCATCCCGGAGACAACGATGAAGGGGATATCCAGGTCGCGTTTCTTCCATACCTCCAACGCGGCGGAACCACTGAAAGCAGGCAAGGAATAGTCCGAAAGGATCAAATCCCATTCCTGCTCGTCCAGTGCTTGCTCCATATCCATACGATTGACCACACAACGATATTGCGGAGTATATCCGCCGCGACGCAGCTCGATGAGCAAAAGCTCGAGATCGTCGGGTGAATCTTCTATAATCAGCACCTTCAAATCCATGTAGTGACTCCTCAAGCCAGCGTAAAGTAAACGGTGGTTCCGCATTCAACCGCGCTCTCAATCCACACTCGCCCGCCGTGACGGCGAACGATGCGATTGACAACCGCCAGGCCGATGCCGGTACCTTCAAATTC
>JAEXTI010000422.1 GCA_023406965.1 Chloroflexota bacterium | reverse complement strand
CGGTGGGCGGGTTGAAGTGCTCGGTTTGCGAGGCCACACGGTTGCCCGCGGCAAAGTCCCAGGTGTCCAGGCCGCTGCCCGCGAGGAAATCAGTGTTGGGGAGAAAGGCTAGATGTGAGGAGACGCCCGCGCCGGTCAGGTCGAGCGAGCGGCCGCCGGAGAGGTTCCAGGCGGTGAGGGTGCGGTCGGCGAACCCGGCGGCCAACCATTGGCTGTCGGGTGAGAAGGCCAGGCTGAGGAGCTGGGCCTGCTGGCCTTCGAGAGCCTGGGGGCCGCGGTGGGTGGAAATCAAGCTGCCATCGGGGAGATTGTAGGTCTTAATGACGTGGTCGTTGGTGAAGTTGAAGGTCAGGTCGGCGTAGCCCACCGCCAGGCGCTGACCATCGGGTGAGAAGGCCAGTCGGGAGGGTGGGTTGACCTCGGGGGGCAGGGTGGTGAGCGTGGCGCCATCGGAAACGCGCACCAGGCGCACCTGCCCGCCGGTGGTGAGGGAGACCAGGAGGGAGCCATCGGGGGAGATGGCGGCCTGGTAGGCGGGGGCGGCGCTCCAGTCGAGCGCCAGGGAGGATTCCAACGTTTGCGTATCTACGCGGTAGGTGTTCAGGCGGGCCAAGCCGTTGGGCAGGCGCGAGAGCAGCAGCAGGCGGGAGCCATCCAGCGAGAATTGCAGGTCGTAGGCGGATTCAATAGGGCCGAGGTCGCTGTTGAGGGTTTGGGTGTGAAAATTCCACACCTGGAGGGTGTCGGCGGCGACTGCCAGAAGAGCGCCATCCGGCGAGAAGGCCAGGGCTCGGGCGGGGCCGGTGTCATAAATCCTGCCTAACTGAGGGTAGGGCGCGCCGTACTGGTACACGCCCAGCGGCGAGGCGACTACCAGCCAGGCGCCGTCGGGCGAGGCAGCCAGGTCGTTGGCCAGTCCGCGGCCCCAGCGGGAAAGCTCGACGATGCGCTCGAGGTTGAGCTCGATGATGCCTTCAGGGTTGAGGGGCAGAGGCGTTCCGGCGAGGATGGCGGTGGGGGTATTGGTGGGAGTGGGCGTGAAGGTGGGCGTGGGGGTGGGAGTGCGCGTGGGAGTGTTGGTGGGTGTAGAGGTGAAGGTAGGCGAGGGCGTTGGGGTGGTGGGGGGCGGCGGGGTCTGCTGTTCGGCGCAGGCGCCCAACAAGAGGCCCAACGCCAGGAGCAGGGTTGCAAGGCCGGGCAGGCGCAGCTTGCGGAAAGCGCTTATTCCCATTCCCAGGTACGCAGAGTTTCCAGCACGGGATAAGCGGTCATGTCGAGCTGGATGGGAGAAACGGAAATGAAGCCTTCGGCGAGAGCGCCGTAATCGGTGCCGGGTTCGGGCACACCGGTGGGGGCTTCACCGCCGATCCAGTAATAAGGGCGGTCCCGCGGATCGAGGCGTTTGACCAGTTCGTCCCGGTAGATGCGCAGTCCCTGGCGAGTGATCTGGATGCCGCGGGGCTTGCCTTCAGGCAGGCAGGGGACGTTGACGTTGAGGAGCACGCCAGGGGGAATACCGTAATGGAGGAAGCGCTCGACCACCAGGCGGGCGGCCGCGGCGGCGGCGGAAAAATTGATTTCCGCGCCGTTTTCGGGGGGGCGCTGCTGGGAGACGGCAATGCCGGGCAGTCCGGCAATGACGGCTTCCATGGCGGCAGTCACCGTGCCGGAGTAGGTCAGGTCCTGACCGATGTTTTCACCGTTGTTGATGCCGGAGACGATCAGGTCGATGGGCTCGGGGATGACGCCCAGGAGGGCCAGGGCTACGCAATCGGCGGGGGCGCCGTCTGTGGTGAGGGCGGGGCGACCGTCCGCGAGGGTGACGGAACGGACGCGCAGAGGGCGTTCGAGGGTTTTGACGTGCCCCGAAGCCGTCCAGTTGCGGTCGGGGGCCAGGACGGTGATTTTGCCGAGGCCATCCAGCGCGTTTGCCAGCGCCAGCAAGCCGGGGGCCTGGACGCCATCGTCATTGGTAACCAGAATATGCATGATAGCCTCGGGTGGCGAACCTTAGAAGAGCTGGAAGATGGTACGCAGGATGGGACTGATGCTTTCAACCAGTTCTTCCCGTTCGGCTTGAGGAAGGAACGCGGCCTTCGCAGCGTTGAGGATGCAGTCCGAAAGGACGGCGGCGGGCATGCCCACAACCTCAAGGGCCTGGCGGTATTCATCGGTGAGGGTGATGCGCGAGATGCCGGGGTCGTCGGTATTGACCGTGGTGATGAGTCCGGCGTCGACCATTTGATGGATGGGGTGCTCTTCGATTTTGCTCACTACGCCGCTCTGGTGGTTGCTGGTGATGCATACTTCGAAGACTGTGCCACGCTCGCGGGCCATGTCCATGACCAGGGGGTTTTCGACCACGCGCACGCCGTGACCGACGCGCTCGACTTCCAGGCCTTCGATCACTTCGCGGACGGATTCAGCGCCGGACCATTCGCCGGCGTGGGCGGTGGTATGCAGCCCGGCGGCCTTGGCTTCACGGAAAACCCCGGCGAAGGGCAAGGCGCTAAAGTCGGCTTCGTTCCCGGCCAAATCGAGGGCTGCGATGCCACGGTTGCGGAAATCGACCGCCAGGGTGGCGACCTGCTCGGCCAACTCGACCGATTCGTGCCGGTTGACGGAGGCGATGAGCTTGATGGGCAGGTGGTAATCGCGGCTGGCGTCATCGGCAGATTGGCAGACCCATTCCATGACTTCGGAAAGGGAGAAGCCTTGCATGCGGCTGAGGGCCACCGGGGTGAAGCGCAGTTCTAGGTAGCGGACTCCGTCGGCGGCAGCATCGGCGATGGCTTCGCGGGTGATGCGCGCAATGACTTCGGGAGAGCGGTAGAACATGCGCAGGGTCTGGAATTTGGAGAGGAAGTTGGTGAGGGTTTGGGGGTCGTCCTTTTGCATTTGGACGAGGGAGTTGAACTGGGTGTAGGGGACGGTCAAGCCGTGCTGGCGGGCGACATCCAGGAGCGTGTCGAGACGAAGAGAGCCTTCTAGATGGCGGTGCAATTCGATTTTTGGAATGGCCCGGTAGAAGGAAAGTTGACCTGTTGATATTCGTGAGTACCAGCTCATAGATCTCCCTGCATGGATTATATCTTAGGCGGTCGAGTGAAACAAGGGATGAGAACTGCGGAAGAATATTTTGACAATGTTACATTTCATTCTCGAGCTTGTGGCCCCCCCCCCGCCCCTCCCCGCGGGCAAAGTATCTTGGAAAATTCAGCCCATGGGCGGGGAGGGGAGAAGATTTCGCAAAAGTGAGGGGCTTTCAGCCCCTCACTTTTGCAGAATTCTTTCTCTCACCCGGCAAAGAATTGAGTGATTGAGAAGCTTGGCTGCCAGGGTAGGGTGGAGGCAACACCCGAGTTCGATGGGTATGATGTTATTAATGTGATATTTTCAAACTAGTTACTTTGATTTGCGTTCGCGCAAGAAGACGCTGAAGACTCCGCCTGCCACGATGAGCACGAGCAGCGCGGCGACCAGGCTGATGCCAATGGTCTGGCGGCGATTGGCGAGCAGTTCGGGGGGGTAGGGGG
>JAEXTI010000402.1 GCA_023406965.1 Chloroflexota bacterium | reverse complement strand
AACGTTGGACGAACTTCATCCTCGGGGAAAATTTCTAGCGTGAAGCAGGCCAGGATGGCTGCCTGGCTGCCGGTTGCCAGCGGTAAAAGGGCAGCATCGGCCTGAATAAGCCGGGCCTCCCCAGCCCTTAGTTTTTTGGCTTGCGCCAGCATTCGGATTGAAAGGTCAACACCAATCACCATTCCGCCCAGTCCAGCCGACTTCAGCAAGCCCGGCAGGGCTTGCCCCGTGCCGACTCCCACCTCCAGAACGTACTCGCCAGGTTGAACCGCCAGTAGCTCCATTGCACTAGACCGAATGCGCTGTTCGTGGCTGCCGGAGAGCAGGTTGTACCAGCGGCTAAGCCTGTCGTAGTTGGCCTGGATGGTCTTTTTTTTGCTGTTCACGCGGAGCCTTTCATTTCCTGCACCAGTAGGATCGCTTCCACAGCCAGCCGCTCTGCCTCTGCTAAAGTCGTCAGCCAGCGGTCCGCCGCCGAAAAAACATCCTCATCCGGGCGGGGCGTATCCAGCGCGGCACGCAAATCGCCGGCCTCTCCCCGCTCCAATTGCACCAGCATGCGCAGTACCGCCATCATGCTGTATCCCGATTTGAGCAGCAGGCGGATGACGCGCAGGCGGGAGATTTCCCTTTCCCCGTACAGGCGGTAGCCATTGCGCGGATGGCGAGGCACCTCCAACAGCCCGTTGCGTTCCCAGTTGTGCAACATATCCACCGAAACATCCAGGAGGTGAGCCGCTTCGCCGATATGCAATTTGGGCTCGTCCTCTGATGCCGGGCGATTTTCGGCCCAACGTTGCAGCACCTCTGCTGCGGCCTCGGCCTGAGCCTGCTCTTTGTGCACCACTTGCAAGTGTTTTTCGGCCAGCGCTTGCGCCGCTGCCAGGTCTTGCGCTGCCGAGGCTCGCACCACGGCAATCCCTGCCTGGCGGATGACCCGACCGGCCCACACCGCGCCGAACACCAACCGCACCAGCCTCACCTGCTGGATGTGCAAGGGGGTGTAAACGCGGTAGCCGCTGGCGGTGCGCTCCACCGGTGAAAGATAACCCCATTGCTCATAAAGACGCACTGTGTTGGGATGTATGCCGGTGAGGCGGGCTACTTTGCTGGTGCTCAAGCCGCGAAAAGGCATTTCGAGTCCTCTAAATAAAATGAGTAAAAATCAGATAAATGGACGTCCCTGCCAGCCCGACCAGCGCCAACCCCAGCGCGGTCCGGCCTGCAATCTGCGCCCATCCCGGCAGCGCTATTTCTTCCAGCGCTCCGTCCAGCCCAAAAGCTGCCGAATATAACGGCAGCATCAACGGAAGCCAGTAGTGTGACGAGCGCACCGCCACAAACCAGATCAGGTACGCTGCCAGTGGCAGAATCCACAGGATAATGATACGGTTGAGAAATTTTTGTTTTCCAAACAAACAGGCGGAAACCAGGGAGGTCAACAAAAACAGCAGATAAGCAGGCGGGGCATACGGGTAGGACACCCATTTTAAAGTTGCTTCTAGGCCCATCTGGAAAATGCCGTCGGGGTCTTGAATTCCCGCGTACCCGTTAGCGAACTCATCGGTCTTGCTGAACAGGACCGCTACGGCCTGATTACGGGCGTGGTTGTCCAACAGGTAAGGGCTGGTCAGTACAAAGACAGCCAGCATCATCCCTACAAACCCCAGCGCATGGCGGATTACAGTACCCCACGATTTGTTTGCTCGCACCCTCGTGGTGATCAAATAGAACGGTATTGCCAGCCCAAAGAAGAACCCGTACAGGCGTAAAGATGAGGCCAACCCGCAAAATGCTGCTGCCAGATAGAAATTTGTGCCCAGGCTCAGCCGGTCGCGGTCGAGGAAAAACAGGGTTAGCACCACGCACAACGTGGTCAGGCCGTCGGGATGCCAGAAGCGAATATTGTAATTCACTACTTCGGGGATGATCAAGAGCAGGCCAAACAGGGCGGCAGCTTTCCACAACGAACGGAGCCGTGTTTGCAGCCACACCAATACACCTGCCGAGAGAACCAACGGTGCCACGCTGATGAACTGCCGCAGCAAGAGCAGGCCCATTTGCGAGAATTCATTTAGCCGCCCGCCGCTGATCCAGTGCAAGGGCAAAACGATCATGGCGGAAAGAAAATAGAAGGGAAATCCATAATGGTAGTCTTCATAGAGAAAGAAGTGGTACATTCCCTGACGGAAGGTTTCGGCTGGGGCAAACATGTGTGTGAATACCGGGTAAATAATGCCCTCATCCCCGCCGAAAAACTGTAGGGTATGCGCATCGGATTCTTGCAGATTTGGAATGATGAATACAGCCCAGTACAGTAAGCCGATAATGGTCAATACCTTGAACACCTGTTGTTGATTGGCTTCCAGATGGTTCAAGCGCGGCAGGTTGAAAAGGCGCGCGGCAATGTGCTTTTCACGGTACAGGTCAGGTAAGTCGATCTTAAGGAGTAATAGAGCTTGCCCCGCCGCCAAAACCACCCAGGCGAGCATCCAACGCAGGGGAGCGGGTACAAACAACCAGGTAAAAAGAAAACTCCAGGCCGCCAGCAATGCAATGGCACCCAGCGACAAAGTAATGGTCATAAGGTGGTCGTTCTTAGCCAACCACTGACGTACATTCGTGCAAGCATTTTGGAATCGTGCCGGGCGGACGCACCCGAAGAGCGCGGTACCGGCGAGCAGAAGCGTTCCCGTCATCCCAATCGCCGCCTGGGCCAGGCGCGGCTTTGAATAGCCCATCCAAAAAGCCGAGGCAGCTTCGGACGGTGTTGCCAGAGTCAAGACCACAGCCAACAGGCCTTCGAAGGTAAGGAGGAACAGGAATCTGTGGATACGGTGGGTTGACAAGAAATCCTCTGGGTGTGGCTGGATCAAGCCAGCAAAACTGCGCGTTCTTTGGAGATAGACCACTGCAGAGGCTGGCCTTGCAGGTAGCGGCGCAATTCATCCACCACCAGCCGCCCCATCCGGCGGCATTCGCTGCTCATGGCCCCAGCGGTATGTGGAGAAAGGACCACGTTGGGCAGCGTATAGAGGGGTGAATCGGGCGCGGGCGGTTCGGGGTAAGTCACATCCAGCACGGCGTACAGGTCGGGTCGTTGCTTGAGCGTTTCGATCATCTCTTCCTCACGCACCACGGCCCCACGGGCCGAGTTGATGAAGGTCGCATCCGGGCGCATCGAATTCAAGTGCGCCCCAGTGATCATTCCTTCGGTCTCTTTCAACCAGGGTGTGTGCAGCGAGACCACATCCGCGCGCCGGAAGATTTCGTCCAGTTCGACCAACTCCACGCCCAACGCGGCGGCTGCTTCCGGCGAAACAAAGGGGTCGTAGGCGATAACCTTCATCTCGTAGCTGCGCAGTCGTTCCGCCACCATCTGCCCGATCATGCCCAGCGAGATCAAACCCACCGTGCTGCCGTAACAACCCGCCACGGGGGCGCGCGGCGGGAAGTTCTTCAGCCGCCGGACCTCCTGAGTGAAGAACCAGAAGCGCTTCAAACTGAGGAGGATGGTGGACAGGGTGTATTCCACCACCGGGATGGCGTTGGCGGCGTAGGCGCTGACCACTTGCACGCCCCGCGCCCAGGACTCTTCGGTGACGAAGTAGCGAATGCTGCCTGCTCCGTAAAGCACCAGTTTCAGATTGGGGGCGGCGCGCAGAAAAGCCGTATCCAGAGGGGGCATGCCCCACCCCGAGAGGAGGATCTCAACTTCCGCCAGCACGCCCGGATTCGTGGCGATGGATTGCGCGGTTTGCGGCGGCGCGTAGATGTCCACCATGCGGGCAATGTCGGCGCGTTCTTCCGGGCCGTAGATCAAATCGTAGGCAGAGGAGTCGAGCAGGTAGAGGGCTTTTTTCATGAGGCCTCGA
>JAEXTI010000395.1 GCA_023406965.1 Chloroflexota bacterium | reverse complement strand
CTACCCTATTTGGGGGGGTTGGGCGGCCCCACCCCCCCCCAAACACCACAAATTCGGTCTCTTTCCCCAAAGGGCTGAGCAGTAACGAAACAAAGGAACTTACCCCATGTCAAAGACAGTCGATTCTTTTCGCTTTATCAGTGGTATTACCAAACGCATGATCAAAAACTGGATTGGAATGGAAAAGCCCCGTCCGATCCCGTGGACCCCGCTTAGCAAACCCCTCTCCAAATGCACCGTGACGCTGATCAGCTCGGCCGGTATTGCGCTCAAGACAGATATGCCGTTCGACCAGGAGGGCGAGCGCCAGAACCCCTGGTGGGGCGATCCCACGTACCGGGTTCTGCCCGTATCCACCACCAGTGACGATGTTCGACTGTATCACCTGCATATCGACCCGTCCTATGCGGAGCAGGACTTAAATTGCCTGTTTCCATTGGAACATTTGCAGGCGATGGAGGCCAAACGGCGCATTGGGCGTGTCAGTTCCCGGCACTACTCGTACATGGGGTACATCCTCAACCCAGAAAGACTGCTTCGTGAGACCGTCCCCGCTCTCATCCGTGACCTGAAAGCAGACCTTGCGGATGTAGTCGTGCTGGTTCCTGCTTGACCGGTATGCTGCTGGTCCGTTGGACTGGTACAACGCGAAATCGAAGCCGCCGGATTTGCCACCATCACTCTGACCCCTGTTCCCGACTTAACCGCCTCGGTCAGTGTTCCGCGCATTGCCGCTGTCGAATACCCGTTGGGACGCACCCTGGGGCAGCCCTGCGACGCCGCCGGGCAGATGGCTGTGCTGGAAGCAACCCTGCACGCGCTCGAGACCATCCAGGGCCCCGGTGAGATTGTCCACCTCCCGTTTGAGTGGCCGGAAGCGCCAAAAGACGTCCGAAATCACCCACCTGTCGATCCCCCGATCGCGCGCTACCTTGCCCGCAACCCCTGGTTCTTACCACGACTGCTCACCCGCAATGTTCCGGGATAGGTAACAACTGTCCTAAAGCTAACCATCACCTGGCAGGGCCAGGGTGAGGGCGAATGCCGGTCTAGCAGCACTTGAGGGCAGCCACGCGGCAGGAGGTGGGGAGTGTCTACGCTGCATGGTAGGAGATTGCTTCGAGGCCTTCGCAGAGCCTCCAGCCTCTCGCAATGACACGCTTAGAGTCGGGGTTCGCTGGTGGTATGAAGGTCCGTGGGGCTGCTTCAACCCGCTTAACCCGACGGCTCCCCACACAATTAAAATATAAACGGCACCAGCCGCCAGGATCTCTTACAGTAATCCGCCCAAGCAGCCCCAAACGCTCTCTGCATCAATGCCTCTTCATCTTTGATGCGGAATAAGATAATGAGAACAAACACGCCGGTTAAGGCAAGCCCAATCCATGAACGGAAAAGCAGCGATAGTCCAATTCCTAGCACCATACCACCTAGATAGCGCGGATGACGGATATAACAATAGAGGCCGTCCGTAATCAAGCGGTGCTCTGTTTGCAAGGTAACCTCGGGGCTGTATAACCGGCCCAACGCCCAACTGGACCCCAAAATTAAGCCCATACCCAGTATCATGAGCACCAGGCCGATCCAACGGATCACCGGCCCGCCCGCCATGATAAAAATGGCACGGCGGTCGGTAAAAGGTACGAAAACGAGCGCGCCGAATAACATCATTACCACGACGAACCGAACGATCCTTTGTCGGGCTACGAATTGATCTTCCAACCCCTTGCCCAGGTTCCCCATCCCGCCAGGGCGCCGTATCATCGTATAGGCAGCCAAGAGGCCCAGTAAGACGATGCTAATGGAATAACCTATGAACTGGGGGACCGAGAAAAATCTCTGTAGGTCCTTGAGCCCCCAGCCGAGCAGCGGTAGCCCCAGATAGATGAACATTGTATAGAAAAAAGATGCGATCCCGCGCACAATTTTCATATGTCCCTCGATTCAGAGTGATCACTCCACGCGACTCAACTTCAACAGAATGTGGCTATTCAGAAGGCTGAAAAGTTCCTGCCGGTGAAGACGGCCCGGACTCGGCCAGTACTCCCACCAACTCTTCCACCGCCGCCAGCACCGCTCCGGTCACGGGCACGTCAAAATCAACCTGCCCCGGCTGGATGCCTACCAGCAGCACCCGACAGCCGAGGTCGGCGGCTAAAAACTCGGCCAACGTAGAAGGCGGCTGGGTGTGCGTAGAGCCGCCAAAACCCGAAGCGGCGGCGCAATCTACCACGCGGATGGTTCCGGGGGCTTCGTCCATGTGGGCCGCGTCCACCAGCAGCACCAGCCCCGGCTGGAAGCGGCGCAGCACGCCTGTGTAGGCCTCGGGGCCGACCCCGGCCTCGATTACCAGCCAGGAATCCGGCAATCCCAAGCCCTTTAAACGGCGCGCCGCCAGAACCCCGGCGGCGTCGTCTCCGTTCAATTCGTTGCCAATGCCCAACAGGACCACCCGCGCTGGCAGGTTACTCTTCAGGGCATTCGTCAGGTCGTTTTTCCAGGAGGAAAGCGACATCTTCTTCTTTTCCGTAATACACTTCAAAAGGCTGCTTATTCGCCGAAGCCAGCTCCCAATCTTCGCTGGACATTTCCAGGCACTTGAAGCGGCAGCTCAACACGCACTGCGCGCAGTAGGTGCAGCGGTCGGCGTGATAGCGCATGACGAACTTCTTGGCGACCTTATCAATGGTAATCAGTTCGATGGCATCGGAGGGGCAATCTTTGACGCACAACATGCACCCGGCGCATTTCTCGGGGTCATAGGTCAGCTTGCCGCGGAAGCGCGGAGGAGCTTCGGTGCGCACAAAGGGATATTGTTGGGTGATGGGGCGGCGAAAGATCGAGCGCAGCACATCCCCGATCATCGTCCCGATGCGTAAACGCTTGGTGGGTTTCTTCATCAAATACCTCCTAAGCCAGGGTGCGGATCAGGGCTACAACCAGTAAGTTGAGCAACGCCAGCAAGGCCCCAATGCGCCACCACAGACCCACGGTCTGATCGATGCGCAGGCGGGCAAACAACGATTGCAGCACCGCCATGACGAACAGCAGCCCCACGGTCTTGACCACGAAGAGCAGCGGGTTGCTCACGCCGCCCAGGTAGAAAGCCGACACCAGGGTCAGGCCGATGAGCAGTTCCACGTTCTTGCCGATGCGGAACAGGGCCAGCCCGCGCCCGGAGTACTCGGTGAGGGCCCCCGCCACGATCTCGGTCTCGGCTTCCGGCGCGTCAAAGGGCGGCAGTTCCAGCTTGCCCATCAAACCCACCAGGGCCACCATGAAGCCCAGCGGCTGGGTAAGGATCATCTGCCAGGGATGCAGTTGCGTGTAAGTATTAATCTCTCCAATCGTCCAGGTGCCCGCGACAATCGCCGGACCCAGCAGCGCCAGCAGGAAGGGGGCTTCATAGGAAAACAACTGGGTGAGGGTGCGGGTGGCGCCCACCAGGGCGAAGCGGTTGGGGGTGTTAGCCCCCGCCAGACCCAGGCACAGGGTCAGCACGCTGAGCATATACAGCGCCACCACCAAATCGCCCTTGAAGCTGTAAGCGGGGGCGAACCCGGCAATCGGCACGTACAGCGCCGAAGCCAGCGCCGCCGAGAGGGCCAGCACCGGCAGCAGGTAGAACAGGATGCGATCCACGCCCTGCGGCGTGATCTCTTCTTTGGACAACAGCTTGAGCACGTCGGCCAAAGGCTGGAACCAGCGCGGCCCGATGCGGTTTTGGAAGCGCGCCACCAGCTTGCGGTCAATCCATTCGTAAGCCATGCCTCCGAACATCAGGAACAGGCCGCCGGGGAATAGCAAAAATGCGATCAAGGGGGGGACGGTTAGATTGTTCATCGGTAGTACTCGATTCCGTAGCGGCGCAAGTCTTCCCAGGTCCACACCTGGCTGTTATCGCCCCGCTGGATGCTCACCAGGCGGTCGTTGCACGAGAAACACGGGTCGATGCCAGAAAGGATCATGGGCATGTCGGCCAGCTTGTGCCCCACAGCGGTTTGGATCACGGAAGCCCAGTTACACAGGCTGGGCGTGCGCACCTTGACCCGCTCGGGCTTGTCGCTGCCGTTGCTCTTGATGTAATATAACAGCTCGCCGCGCGGGGCTTCCACCCGGCTGATCACTTCTCCCGGGGGCAGGCGGCGCGGAATGCGCACGGTCAGCTCGCTTTGGGGCATGTTATCCAGGATCAGGCGGACGAGGCGGAAGCTCTCGAACAACTCGCGGATGCGCACCTCGAAGCGGGCCATCAGGTCGCCGGCCTCGCTGGTCACCAACTGCACGGGGAACTCAGCGTAAGAAGCGTAGGGGGCGTCGATGCGCACGTCGCGGACGGTGCCCGAAGCGCGGGCGGTGGGCCCCACCGAGCCGAATTCTTCAGCTTGCTCGCGGGTCATGGTACCCACGCCGCGCGTGCGGCCCAGGAAGGTGCGGTCGGTGGTGCAAATCTTCAAGTAGTGTTGCGAACGCTCTTCCAAATAATCAATGCCGCGTAAAATAGCGTCGCGCTGGGCCGGATCAACATCGAACTTGACCCCACCCAGGAGGTTGATCGAGTAATTCACCCGGTTGCCGCACAGCATTTCGAGCAGGTCCATGACCGTTTCGCGGTCGCGCCACGAGTACATGAACAGGGTATCGAAGCCGCCCTCGTGAGCCGCCACGCCCAGCCACAGCATGTGGCTGTGGATGCGCTCCAGTTCGCCCACCAGGGTGCGGATGGCCTGAGCACGCGGCGGGGCACTGACTTTGGCCAGCGCTTCCACGCCCAAAGCAAAAGCCGTGGCGTGCACGTGCGAGCAGATGCCGCATACCCGCTCAAACAGGTACAGGCATTGGGTCCAGTTGCGGTCTTCGGCGCCTTTCTCCATGCCGCGGTGAACGTATCCCAGGCGCACCGTAGCGCCGGTGACAATCTCACCTTCCACCGAGAAGGCGAAGTGTCCCGGTTCTTTCAAGGCGGGGTGCTGCGGTCCAATCGGCACGATGAATTTCTTGGTTTCTTCCATAGGACTCTCCTACTCCCCTTCCAGGGTATCTAGACCGGTAAAGGACTTGCGCAGCGGGTAAACCCCCACCGGCCAATCGTCTGCCAGCAGCAGGCGGTCGGTGCTGGGCGTTCCTTCCAGGAACACGCCGAACATCTCGATGAACTCGCGCTCATACAGTGTGGCAGCGGGGATGAGATCGCAGATGGTGGGCAGGTAGGGGTCGGAATAGGGTACCGCTACGCGAATGGTCAGCACCGCGGCTCCCTCGCAGAAGTGGTACAGGCCCTCGATCTGGCCCTCGGCGGTTTCCGTCGCCGGAACATCCAGCCCGGTGATGGCCGCCAGATAGCCCCATTTGGCTTGTTTTACGGCCGTGATGGCCGCCTTGAAGTTCTCCCGGCTCACTTTCACGTCCAGACGATGGCTTTCCGGCTGCGCGGTGCTGTCCGTCCAGAGTTGTAGAAGCTCCTGTGCTTGATTTAATGCAGTTTGAGTATCCAAGGTTGCCTCCTAGGCCGCCGGTTTCTTTAAAGTTTCCAGAAGCTGCACCACGCCGTAGATGATGGCTTCGGGGCGCGGCGGGCAGCCGGGAACGTACACGTTGACCGGGATCACTTCGCTGATGTCGCCAACGATGTTGTAACAACCGCGGAACGCGCCGCCCGAAAGGCCACACGAGCCCACCGCCACCACAAACTTCGGATCGGGCATCTGCTCGTAGATGCGCAGCAGGCGCTCGCGCGATTGGCGCGTGACCGGGCCGGTGCAAATCAGCACATCGGCGTGGCGCGGGCTGCCCTGCAGCTTGATGCCAAAGCGCTCAATATCATAGCGCGGGGTGAGCGTGGCCAGAATTTCGATGTCGCAGCCGTTGCACGAGCCGCTGTTGTAGTGAATGGCCCACGGAGAGTTGATTCGCGCCCAATCGCGCAGTTTATTCAATACTTGCTGCCAGGGGGTCGGTAAACTGGTTTCCATTAAAGCTCCTTTACCCCAAGATTAAGGCGATCAAACCGAACATCAACCCCACCAGGTAAATGGCGCTGACCGGAGAGAAATCACTCAGGCCCAGCACCAGCATGCCCAGGTGCAGGATGGCAAAGAACAGCGCCACCAGGAAGAAGGGGCGATAACCCGGCGCGGCAAGGTAGGTAGGGGCCTCCTCGCCCGAGCCGTAGATGCTGCTCTTGGCGGCATCCGTTTTTTCGGGGCCGGCCAGTTGCTTGCCCAACCACACCAGCAGTCCCACCAGCGGGATATACACCAAAACCGCAATGACCGGAGAGAATAAGTTGAAATCCATGCAGCCCTCCTCGTTAGAACCCAAATCCTGCCAGCAGGCTGCTTGCCGCCGGAGCGGTCAACCAGGACATCCACACCGGCCAGAAGCCCAGCGCAACGGTCAAAAGCACCATTGCCACCATCGGCAGGGCCATCGAAACCGCCAGAGGTTTTCCCTCCTTCACGGCTTCCGAAGG
>JAEXTI010000376.1 GCA_023406965.1 Chloroflexota bacterium | reverse complement strand
ATTAACAGAGCCAGAAGCGAGCCAAAGCCCGCCAGCGCGAAGGAGATACCGTAACGGATGACGGTTTGACGCACGGAAAGTTTCATGGCGAAGTTTAGGCGCGGTTTTCGCGCAGGATTTTGACCATGTCTGCCAGCGCCGTGGGGCCGCCGGCGTTTCCAGGGAAGACAACGTAGGCGAGATCGGGGAAACGGCTTTCGGGTCCGGTTTGCCAGACGGGCACGCCGGAGATGGCCTGGCCAAGGACGCGCGCTTTGCGCACGTTCAGCCCGTGCGAGGCCAGCACGGCCGAGGTGATGCCGCCTTTGGCGATGATCCAGGCGGGGGGCACATCCAGGCGCTGCACCACGCGGATGAGCGATTCGGCAACGGTCTGGCCGATTTCCTGGAAGCTGCGCCCTTCTTGCTCTTTGACGACCTCACGGCTGGTGAAGAGCAGCACGTCCATGCCCGCGCGAATAGCTTCGGCGGCTTCCGTGTGGGCAGCGCGGATGTGGCCACTGCGGGCAGAGGGCTCGAGCAAGGCTGGAACGGACATTTCCATCCAGACCAGGTTGGGCAGATCGCGAAGAGCGTCCAGTTGGGTGGAGGTACGCCGCACATAGGACCCAGCCACAATCAAGCCGCCGTGCTGCGGGTGGAGGCAGGGCAAGTCGGGGGCCTGGAGCAGCGGAGCCGCATCCATGCCGCCGCGCACGCGCACAAACGAGGCGGCGGTGCGGCAAAGGAAGCGCTTGCCACCGGCCTCGGCTTTGACGATGGCGGCGACCAGCACTTCGAGGTCGCGGTAGCTGGCGGCGTTGACCACACAGGGCCGCTCGCCGGATAAGCCGTTGAGGATTTCTAGCACGCGAATTGGGCCACCCTGGCGGATATCTTCCAGGGTAATGGAAACCACCTGCTGAACAGGCCAGCGCCCGTTGGTTTTTTCGGTCACCCAGGCACGCAGATTGGAACTGCGGTAGCCAAAATCAGTGTCGCGGGCAAATTCGGTCTCCGCCGCGGGGATGAGCCATTCATCCTCGGTGACGTAGTGGGTGTCATCGATGGTGTAGCGACCGCCTTCGAAAAGAGCCGGGACGATGAGAACACCGTCGATGCTGCCGAGGGAAGTCGCCAGCACATCCACCTCGAGGGGGTAGTGCCCGCGCAGGGTGGAGTCGGAGCGGCTGATGACGGCGAAATCGCGCCCGGTGGATTCGCGGGCGGCGATGAGGTTGGCGGCAATCTCACGGGCGAGGTCGCGGGCCTGGCGCGGGGGCAGGCTGCGCGAGTTGGTCAGCAGGTAAACGACCGTTTCTGGGGAGCGCAGGGCGTCTTCCAGAAGGGGTACGCTCCATTTGGTGAGCACGTCAACGTTGTGAACGGTTTGTGTGCCGGTGGGGTCATCGTCGAGGACGACGACCTTGCGCCGGGTGGATTCGACGCGGGCGTGGATGGCGGGGAGGAGGGACTGGCCCCATTCGGGAGGCAGCGAGCCGAGGGTTTGGTCGAGATTGCGTTTCATAGGTAAGTTGATTATAAACCATGCCTGAAGATTAGGACCTGCCAATGCATAGTCGTTGGTAGCAGGGGAGGTGCGCGGAAAAATCGGCGGGTTGAAACCCTGCCTCAGTACGCGAAAGTCCCTCCGGGACTATGGATTTATCAGGGTTCGCCAAGGAAGGATACCCGGCCCAAACGGGGGTGATTCAATCTGTTTGTGTTGTATACTGGATTGCAAGACCACACAAAGGAGCCGCTATGCGCGCATTGCGTATTCCACAACCCAACCAGACCGAGGTGATCGATCTGCCCATCCCTGAACCTGGGCCTGGGGATGTGCTGATCCGGGTGATGGCTTCGGGGATATGCGGGACCGATGTCCACATCCTGCGCGGGGAATACCTGGGCGGGTACCCGGTCATTCCGGGGCATGAGTTTGCCGGGATCGTTGAGGCGGTGGGGGAAGGGGTGACGCGCTGCCAGGTGGGCGAGCGCGTGGCGGTGGAGCCGAACATCGCTTGCGGGCATTGCGTGCACTGCCTGAACAACCGCCAAAACTTCTGCGAGAATTGGCGCGCGGTGGGAGTGACTTTGCCGGGCGGCATGGCGCAATATACCCTGGCACCGCAGGAGGCTGTTTTTTCGATTGGGGAGATGCCTTTTGAGGTGGGGGCTTTCGTCGAACCGCTTTCTTGTGTGCTCCACGGGCTGATTCACCTGGACCTAGCCCCGGCAGCCTCGGTGCTGGTGATTGGGGCGGGGCCGATTGGCATTTTGCTGCTGCGCGGGCTGCGCCTGATGGGCACGGCGAGCGTGACCGTGGCGGAGCGCAACCCGGCCCGGCTGGCTTTCGCGAAAGAGGCGGGCGCCGACGTGACTTTGAATGACCTGGCGACGGCGACCCCCAACGGCTTCGATGCGGTCATCGATGCCACGGGCGTTCCGGCGGTGATGGCGCGCAGCCTGGATTACGCCCGCCCAGGCGGCAAGCTGTTGTGGTTTGGCGTGCCGCCTTCAGGGGCGCACTTGGAACTGGAGCCGTTCAAGATTTTCCAGAAAGGCCTGACCCTGATGGGGTCGTTCACCTCGCTGCGTAACTCGTATCAAGCCGTGGATTGGCTGCGCTCGGGGCGCATGAAGGTGGACGATTTGGTCTCGCACCGCCTGAGGCTGGAGGAGTTTGAGCACGGGGTGCAGTTGATTGAACGCGGTAACGAAGATGTGCGCAAGGTGATGATTCTGCCGAACGGCTAGAACATAGGGAGGGGTGTCATGGAAAATGCAAATTTGGTCAATCCACAGTTGAACGGCGAGCCGTTCTTTCTGGAGGGGGGCGCGACGGGCGTGCTGGCGCTGCACGGCCTGACCGCCACGCCCGTGGAGGTGCGCAGCGCTGCCGAGCGGCTGCACGCGCTGGGCTATACCGTGGCGGGGCCGCTGCTGCCGGGACACGGCACAGCCCCCCAAGATTTGAATCAGACAAAATGGGCCGATTGGGTGAGCGCTGCGGAGGCTGAATACCAGCGCTTGCGCGAGCGCTGCGCGCGAGTCTTCCTGCTGGGCGAGTCGATGGGCGCGGTGGCTTGCCTGTACCTGGCGATCCAGCATCCGGAGGCCGCGGGCTTGCTGTTGTTTGCTCCCGCCATCCGGCTGAGGTTGACCGATTGGGATAAACTTCGCCTGCGGATGCTCTCGCCGTTTGTCATGGGCGTGCCCAAGGGCAGCCTGGACGCGGAAGGGCGCTGGCAGGGCTATCGCGTCAACCCGCTGAAGGCCGCCCTGCAGTTGGTGGATTTGCAGAACACGGTACTGGCGCGCCTGCATCTCATCCGCCAGCCGGTGTTTGTGGCCCAGGGGCGCTTTGATAAGACCATCGACCCCGAGGCGGGCAAGATTATCCTGCAGGGGGTGACCTCGCCGGTCAAAGAGGGTGTGGTGTGGTATGAAAACTCCAGTCACTGCATTTTGATCGACGATGAGATTGAGCAAGCCGTGGCGGCGGCTGCTGCCTTCATGGAGCGCGTGTCGGCGGCATGAGCGCCTGGATCATGCGTCTGGCCCGCAGCCGCTGGGCCGGGCGATTAATCCGATGGGTGTTTGCGCATATGAGTTTTATCTTGCCGGTGGAGCGTCTTTATGAGAGCGACACGCTGGTGGCTTTCCGCCACCCGCAGCCGTCGTACCCTGTGCACATTCTGATCGTGCCCAAACGGGCTTACGCCTCGCTGTTGGACGTGCCCGCGGGGGACAGCAAATTTTTGGCAGACCTGATGACCGCCGTGCAGAAGCTGGTGCGCGAGTTGGGCCTGGAGCAACAGGGCTACCGTTTGATCGCCAACGGCGGGGCCTTTCAGGATGTGGCCCAATTGCATTTTCACCTGGTGGCGGGCTCTTAGCCGGCGGTGGCTGTTATAATTCGGCTAACCCTGACGGTTTGGGTTATTTTTGAAACATTATCTGAAAGGAAAAGCTGAGAGCGGATAGCTGACAGCCGATAGCTTCTTATGAAACAATTACTACAAAATTTGAACGATGGAAAAGCGCTGGTTGCCGAGGTGCCCTGTCCATCGGTGCGGCGTGGGATGATATTGGTGCGCACGGCGGCCTCGCTGGTTTCGGCGGGAACGGAGCGCAGCGTGGTGGCCTTTGCCGAGAAGAATTTGCTGGGCAAGGCCCGCTCGCGCCCCGATTTGGTGAAGCAGGTGCTGGAAAAAGCGCAGCGCGAGGGGATCATACCTACCATTCAAGCGGCATTCAATCGTTTGGATCAGCCCATGTCGCTGGGGTATTCTTCGGCGGGCACGGTGGTGGCGGTGGGCGAGGGCGTTTCGGGCTTCCAGGTGGGTGATCGGGTGGCCTGTGCCGGGGCCAATTACGCGGTGCATGCCGAGTATGCCGTTGTGCCGCAGAACCTGGCGGCATTGATTCCGGAAAATGTGAGTTTTGAAGCGGCATCATTCTGCACGCTGGGGTCGATCGCTTTGCATGGCTTCCGCCTGGCCGAGCCGCAAGTGGGCGAGAGTATTTTGGTGATTGGCCTGGGCCTGCTGGGCTTGTTGATCGGGCAGATTGGCCTGGCGTCGGGCTGCCGGGTGTTTGGCATAGATATTGACCCGCGCCGGGTGGAACTGGCCCGTTCGATGGGCATCACGGCGGTGGTACGTTCGGAAGCTGAGCAGTCGGCGCCGGGATTTGCCCGCGGGCGCGGCTACGACGCCGTCTTGATCTGCGCCGATGCACGCTCCAATGATCCGATTGAACTGGCTGCCAAGCTGGCCCGCGACCGGGCCGCGGTTATTTCGGTGGGAGCGGTGGGGTTGAACCTGCCCCGTAAGGCTTACTTTGACAAAGAACTGCGCGTGATGGTTTCGCGCTCCTACGGGCCGGGGCGTTACGATCCGGCTTACGAAGAGCGCGGGCAGGATTACCCGGTAGGCTTTGTGCGCTGGACCGAAGGGCGCAACCTGGAAGCGATTTTGGATCTGCTGGCGGCGGGGC
>JAEXTI010000332.1 GCA_023406965.1 Chloroflexota bacterium | reverse complement strand
TCGGCATAACATTTGGCATTTGAGCGCATAGATAGATACTCCTGGCGAGCAGGTATTGCAATTTTGTAAGGTATTTGGCAGTTAGAAACCAGTAGAGATTTTGTATTATTATACAGGAAGTTTTCCTTGGCAAGCTGTGAATAAATTCCCAATATTGCAAATCGAATGCGCCAATTGCTAGCTGCCAATTACCAAATTTTTTGAGGAGATTGTATGAACGAATCGATGATTACCAAGGCGGTGCGCCGCTCCAATACGACTCTACTGGTGGTATGTCTGGTAGGGCTGCTGGTTGTCGGTGCGCTGGCGGTGCTGAACCTGCGCTATTTTTACAACTTTTTCTTTGGGCCGTTTGACGTGACCGCCGAGGAATTGATCGCGGTTAGCGACCCCAAGACTCCCCAGGAATACTGGGTGCGGATTACGGGAGATGATATCTTCGACACCGGTATTCAATACATTGAAACCAGCGACAGTGGGCGAGAAACGGTGGAGTTTTCTTACCTGGCACTGGCTTTGGGAGACCGGCTGCTGCTGGTCAAACAACCCGGCGAACCGGTCACGGATTTGACCTTGCGCGGGTCGCTGGAAAAGTTTACCAGCGAGGAACAGGTAGAAATTATCGATGACCTGGTGTCGAGTGAGCCCATGCTGGAAGGTGTCTTCCTGCCCTATTTGCTGCGAACGGGCAGCTTTCGTGCCGGTGGTACGATTGGGTTGGTGCTGGGCGGGCTGGCGGCTTTGGGCTGTGTGATTGGGCTGGTGGTGTTCATGCGGCGCAATGCCGACCCATCGACCCACCCTATACTCAAGTCATTGAACCGCTTTGGGCCGATTGAGTTCACCACCGGGCGGATTGATGCGGAACTGGCGGGCGAGCACACTACCCTGGCGAAGCATTTCCACCTGACCAAAAACTGGCTGGTGTATAACCCGGCGGGGAAATTTGAGGCCATGCGCTTCGAAGACCTGGCCTGGCTGTATATGCATGTGACCACGCACAAGAGCTATGGGATCACCGTGGGCAAGACCTTTGCAGTGATGGCTTACGACAAATTTGGCGCGCAGGCGCAGATGGTGGTGGGCAACAAAGAGCAACCGGCCCAGGAGGTGATCCAGGCGATTGGACAGCGCGCGCCCTGGGCGGTGGGGGGCTTCTCGGCAGAGCTGAACAAGGCCTGGAAGAAAGACCGGGCGAACTTCCTGGCCGAGGTGGAGAAGCGTAAAGCACAACTGGCAGGATAGAATAACCAAAAACAGCCCGATACGGTGTGAACGCGCCGCGTCGGGCTGTTTTGGTTTAAGTACGCATGAGCTTGCCGAGAACAAGACGCGGTTGGAGGGTGATACTAACCCCAAGCAGGAGCAGGGCGGCGGCTAAACCGGCTAGCGTGCTCCACAGGACGCCCCAGGCAGGAACGGTCAGCCAGAGGGTGAGGGTATAGGCCATGAGCGCCCACAGGCCGCGGGGAATGTGCTTGACCACCGCCTGGGCAGGACCGGGACCGTAGGTGAACGTCAGGATGATGATCAGGGGGAAGACGGTGACCGGGAAAGAGGTGAGCAGCCCTGCCCAGATCGGGCCGACTATATGCGCTGCCCCGGTGATGGCCAGGACGGTACCAGCGGCGACCAGGGCGCGAAAGGCCAGGGCGCCCCACCCCAGGCGGATGCGCTGCGAGATTACAGCTTCAGGGATGTACTGAAAGAGGCGTTGGAAAACCATCACCAGCCCGACGGACAGTAAAATGGCGGTGACAGGAGGCAGGTTCACGGCATGAAGCAGGGCTGCCACTGAAAAGAACCCCAGGCAAGCGCACAACGGGGCCAGAACGAGGGCAGCTTTGGGCCACCGGGCAGAAACTTGCCAGAACACGAGCAGGAAGGTGAGCATGGCGGGCATCCCGGCGATGTTGTGCAGAGCGCTCTCGGCGGCAAAATCTGGACCCAGTTCCAGGGCGATGAAGGTGAGGGTGATGGACGAGCCTGTGGGGAAGCCCGAAAGCAAGCCTGCCAGGCGCGGGCTGCCGTGCTCGGCGATGAGGGCCAGCCCGCTGACGATGACCACGGTGACGATGAGCTTGGTGAGAATCACGATGGGTGCGCGGAGTTAGTTTTCCCGGTAAGCGGAAAAGCGGTTTTGTTCTGTGATTTCTGCCCAATTGCGGATCGCGCCATAGAGGCGCGGAGAACCGCAAGAAAAGCCGGTTAGATTGACATGTTTATCTTTTCCGGCGGCGGGATCGTGATAATCGACGCGGACGAGCAAGGTGCGGTTGCGCCCACCGGTGACGGTCAGGCGCGTGTCTAAGACGGCATTGCGCAGGATTTCGCGTGTGTTAAAAATCGATCTGATCCGCATCCGGTCGTGCTCAAAGGTGATTTTGAACGGACGGAAAAAGATGTAACCCACCAGGATCAACCCAAGAACACCCAGAAATATGAGGCTCATCCAGGAGTTCTCAGCCTCATTTGAGAATAATCCTATATACACAAAGAGAAGGCCCAGGAATGAGAAGAAGGCGACTTGAAGCCAATACATGCCTCCAACGCCGAATTCTTGCCCGGGATTGACGGCAAATAGGTCGGAGCGGCGTTGGTAGACTTCGTCAACCAACTGCTGAAAGCCGTTCAGCATCAGGGTGAAAGCAATTTTTCGCCCCCCCATAGCGTCCTTCACGCGGATGCTGGTATCGGTCCAGTTGCTGGAGACGGAGGCGATTTCCTGCCACGGGAGGTTCACTTCTTCGCGCAACGGTCGGATGAGAACCAGCCCGGTGGGCTCTACGCGGATTTTGCCGGTCATTTGGAAGAACACATACAGGAAAATAGCCAGGAAGATGCCTGCCAGGGCGGTTGCCAAAAATATATTTTCACCTAATGAAAGCAACACGGCAATGAGCATGACGGGCAGGACAACCAGCAGCGCAATCTTGGTTAGCGCAGGGTAGGTGAACTCGCGGGTAGCATAAGCAGAATTGTTCATGGGGTTTAGTTGCGGGGAGAAAAATAAAGGCGAAGCACCCGAAAAGTGCTTCGCCTTTGGTTGATTGGGTCAGGCCGCCAGGATGGCTTCGATTTGAGCCAGCTCTTCGGGGGTGAAGTCCAGGCGGACGATCATCACTGCGGCAGCATACGACATGACTGCTCCTGGTTATTCGGGCAGCCCA
>JAEXTI010000300.1 GCA_023406965.1 Chloroflexota bacterium | reverse complement strand
GTTATAAAAACCGCCATTTCTGGCGGTTCGAGAGCGGGCGATGGGACTCGAACCCACGACCTTCTCCTTGGCAAGGAGACATTCTACCAACTGAACCACGCCCGCAAGGCTATTGGTTAGCGTGCCCCTATCTTACTAGATGTCTGAAGTTTCGTCAAGAGACGATTTGAATTCCAATAGAGATCACCCCCAATTCACCCGGCTGAACGTTGCGTAATCAGCCAATATTGATACAATTAGGATACTGCCTGACTTCATCAGGCGCAAACCGCACTTTTCCAGCGCAGGAGGTAGATATGTCGTCTCTCAAGACCACCCTCACCGGCTACGCGGGCTACCGCGGCCGCGAGGGGCATTGGGCCTTTTTGCTGCACCGCATCACCGGATTGGGCGTGCTGCTCTTTCTCGCCATCCACATCATTGACACATCCTTCGTCTACTTCGCCCCGCACCTGTACGATGAAGTGATTCAGTTATACCGCTCGACCGTCTTCGGCCTGGGCGAAATTGGGTTGGTGTTCTGCCTGTTCTACCACGGCACGAACGGCCTGCGCATCGCCTACCTGGACAAGATCGCTCCCAAGGATTGGACCATCGAGAAGACCCGCCGCTCGGCCAAAATCGCCCTGATTGTGGCCCTGGCCATGTGGGTTCCCGCTGCCGGCTGGATGGGTTACAACATCCTCCACCACAACTACGGACTGTTTGGCGGATAGGAGGCTCTCCATGACTACTGCTGCCCAAAAACCTGCTCCCCGCCGGGCCGACGTGCCCAAGAGCTTCGAAACCATCGCCTGGAACATGATGCGCTACAGCGCCTTTCTGCTCATCCCCCTGGCCTGGGGCCACCTCATCCTGCAAGATATCATCGTCGGCGTCCACAGCATCGACCTGGACTATGTGGCCATGCGCTGGGATTTGCTGGCCTGGCGCATCTACGACATCCTCCTGCTGGCCTTCGCCTTCGCCCACGGCATGAACGGCGTTCGCCAGGTGCTGCGCGACTACATCCACAACCCCAAGGTCTTCACCGTGGTCAGCTACCTGCTGCTGATCGGGTGGTTGCTCATCAGCGCTATGGGCGCAATCGCCATCATCGCCGGCACTCGCCCGGCCTGACCCTTCTCAAGGAGCCTGTATGTCCAATATCCATGAATTCGACGTGGTGGTGGTCGGCGGCGGCGGCGCCGGGTTGATGGCCGCCTGGTACGCCTCCAAATCGGTGCGCACCGCCGTCATCAGCAAGCTGTACCCCATCCGCTCGCACACCGGCGCGGCGCAGGGTGGTATCGGCGCGGCCCTGGGCAACTACGAGGAAGACCACCCCGAATGGCACACCTTTGACACTATCAAGGGCAGCGACTACCTCGGCGACCAGGACGCCATCTCCTTCATGTGCGAAGAAGCCGTCCAGGCCGTCTACGACCTGGAGCACATGGGCCTGCCCTTCAACCGCACCCCCGAAGGCCGCATTGCCCAGCGCCCCTTTGGCGGCCACACCAACAACGCCTCGGGCAAGCCTGTGCGCCGCTCGTGCTATGCCGCCGACCGCACCGGGCACATGATCCTGCAAACCCTCTACCAGCAGTGCATCAAAAACAAAAACATCTTCTTCGACGAGTACCAGGTCATGGACCTGCTCATCGTGGATGGCGCCGTGGCGGGCGTGGTGGCCGTAGAAATGGCCACCGGCGAGCTGCACACTTTCCGCTCCAAAGCAGTCATCTTTGCCACCGGCGGCCACGGGCGCATCTGGGAAATCACCTCCAACGCCTACGCCTACACCGGCGACGGCCCCGCCATCCTGGCCCGGCGCGGCATCCCCATGGAAGACATGGAGTTCTTCCAGTTCCACCCCACCGGCATCTACAAGCTGGGCATCCTCATCACCGAGGCCGTGCGCGGCGAGGGCGGCATCCTCTTCAATAATAAGGGCGAGCGCTTCATGGAGAAGTACGCCCCGCGCATCAAAGACCTGGCCTCACGTGACGTGGTCAGCCGGGCCATGTACCTGGAAACCCGCGCGGGCAACGATGTCAACGGGCAGCGTTTCTTCAACCTGGATGTGCGCCCCGAAACGGTCAACAAGTACGCCGAGATTGACGGACGCACCCGCCCCGACGGCTCGCCTTACCAGGTGACCGCCGCCGAGATCATGAGCAAAATTCCCGACATCGCCGACTTCTGCCTCACCTACCTGGGCGTGGACCCCACCAAACAGCCCATCCCTGTGCAGCCCACCGCGCACTACGCCATGGGCGGCATCCCCACCAACAAGTACGGGCAGGTAGTGATTGACGAAAAGAACACCGTTCTGCCCGGCCTGTATGCCGCAGGAGAATGCGCCTGCGTATCGGTGCACGGGGCTAACCGCCTGGGCACCAATTCGCTGGTCGACCTGGTGGTGTTCGGCAAGCACGCCGGCATCAACGCCGCCGAGTTTGCGCAAGGCGCCGACCTCAAACCCCTGCCCGATGACCCCACCGGCGAGGTAATGCGCCAGATCGAGACCCTGCACGCCGGCAGCGGCACAGAGCGCGCCGCGGCACTGGGCAAGGAAATGCGCGTGGAGATGTTCGACCATGTGGGTGTCTTCCGCACCGACGAGGGCCTGCAGCATGCCGTCACCAAAGTGCAGGAGCTGCGCGAGCGTTTCAAACAGGTGCGCGTGGCCGACTCGGGCAAGGTTTTCAACATGGAAATGCTGCAAACCTGGGAACTGGGCAACATGCTCGACCTGGCCCTGGTCACAGCCCAATCGGCGCTGGCTCGCACCGAAAGCCGCGGCGCCCATGCCCGCGACGACTTCCCCCAGCGCGACGATGCCAACTGGCTCAAGCACACCCTGGCCTGGCTGGACGGCGAGCAGGTGCGCCTAGGCTACAAACCGGTCGTCGTCACCAACTACCAGCCCAAAGAGCGCACGTACTAGAGGAGGCCCGCGATGCTCATTCACTTAAAAGTATTCCGCTTCGACCCCCAAACAGAGAAGGCGCCGCATTACGACACGTTCGAACTGCAAGCCGAACCTACCGACCGCGTCCTGGACCTGCTGGAGAAAGTTCGCGGCGAGCACGACGCCACCCTGGGCTTGCGCCGCTCGTGCGCCCACGGCGTGTGCGGGTCCGATGCCATGCGCATTAACGGCAAGAACGCCCTGGCTTGCAAGAAACTGGTCCGCGACCTGAACAGCGACCACATCACCATGGAGCCGCTTCTGGGCCTCAAGGTGATCCGCGACCTGATCGTGGACATGAAGCCCTTCTTCGAGCACTACGAGTCTCTCCTCCCCTACCTGATCAATGAAGAGCCCCTGCCCACCGACGGCAAAGAGCGCATCCAAAGCGAGGAGCAGGTTCTGCGCTACGAGGACACCACCAAGTGCATCCTCTGCGCTGCCTGCACCACCTCCTGCCCATCCTTCTGGGCCGACGGCAAGTACCTTGGCCCGGCGGCCATCGTCAACGCGCACCGCTTTGTCTTTGACAGCCGCGACCGCGCCGCCGCCAAGCGCCTCAAAATCCTTAACCAGCAGTTTGGCGTGTGGCGCTGCCGCACCGCCTTCAACTGCACCGAGGCCTGCCCGCGCGAAATCAAGATCACCCAGGCCATCGCCGAGGTCAAGCGCGCCATCAGCACCGGGAAACTCGATTAATTTCCGTTCCTTTGCTTTGTACGGGCGAGCCTTGTGCTCGCCCGTATTAATTTAAAAGCAATTTCATGCCCCAGGCAATGAGAGGCAGGACAATAATCGAGTATATAATTACCGGAGGCTTGGCATTCACCAGTCGGTTGGGTTACGATATTCTTTTCACCACCTAAGACAACCACATGATCAAACCCGAATTAGAGCATGCGCTAGAGGAATGTAACCGAGAAATCCTCTCAAATCCCGACCTCCCCCAGGCCTATCTTTCCCGGGGAGAAATCTTTGAGATGATGGAGCAAACCGAGAAGGCGATCGGCGATTTCCAAACAGCCCTTCGGTTGGACTCTGACTCACAAGCTGCATGGAAACATCTCTTGCAACTGGAAGCAATCCTTGAGGAGAAATTTTTGGAGTCCGAAGCCAAACAGCTTCTCGACCAGGCTCTGGAAGATGCTTACAACGACGAGCCGGATAAAGCCCTCGAGAGGTGTGAACAAGCCTGGGCGCTGCTCCCGCCCATTGCTCGCGCCTATAATTACCTGGGCTTAATCCTTGAATTTCTCGACCAGGTGCAGCCGGCAATCGATGCCTACCGCCGAGCAACCGAGCTCAACCCGCGTTTTTCAGCCGCCTGGCAAAACTTAAGCAATGCCACAACCCGGGTAGAAGAAACACTGTATTTACCTTGTGGAGATGAATCTTTCCCAGAACCGGAAGAGGTTGGCCAGGTTTTAACCGACTCCGAATTACCAGAACATCCTGCCCCAGACGTATCGGTGCTTCAATGGCTATACATGGACGAAACAGCCTATCATGTAACCGGCTGGCCTGGCAACCGTACCAGGCAAGGGCGCAGTGGTTATGACCCTCTGGACACCGAATTTGAGGCAAGCTATGTTACAGGAAAGATTATCCAATTGTCCTGGAGGCATAAGCTCCGAACGCAAAACCTATTCTATCTTTTCTTTATGACCTTGGCAGGTCTATATCTTACCTTACCGTTTCTCATCTTTGCAATTACTATAAAGGACCTCCCGACTGTATTGTCAACACTGGTAATAACTTCTCCCTATTGGATCCTCGGAGCAGGCTTGTTAGTGAATGTACAGTTAAGTCTTTGGGATGACCAGCCAGGCTACAGCAAAGACAGGGGCGACATTTTCTATTAATAATTTTTATACCCACAATCAAATTGACCAAGAAGAGGACACCATGATCAATCAACGATTCAGCCTAAAATCCAGCGCGCCTGCGGTTTTCGCCGCCATCCTAGTCGTTCTTTCCCTGGCCTGTTCCGTGACCTCGCGCATCAAGGAAACACCCCCGCCCGCCACGCCCACCCTGCCCCCCGCAGCCACATCCGCCCCGGCTCCCACCGAGGCTCCTACCGCTGCACCCACCAACACAACAGAACCGCAGGCAGCCGAGCCCACTCAACCACCCGCTCCGGCCGTCCAGGGCAGCTATAAGCTCGGCGATATTATTCCGCTGGGCGACTATGAACTGGTCGTCCTGGGTTGGGACGATGTTCCAGCCAGCGAATACAACCAACCCGAAGCTGGGAACCGCTTTGTGGCCGTGGAAGCGCTGGTCGCCAACAACAGCGCCGAGGTGATGTCCGTGTCGACCTTGCTGCAGATGAACTTGAAAGACGACACCGGGCAAAATTACGACGCCAGCTACATGGCGACCTTGGGCCTGGGCGGTAGTGGTCTGGACGGCCAACTCGTGCCCGGTGAAGTACTGCGCGGCTATGCCGGTTTTGAAATCCCCGAGGACGTGCAAGGGTTTGAATTTGCCTTTGACGCCAGCTACTGGGGCCTGGAGAAAATTTTCATCGATTTAGGAACCGAACCCCAGAAGGTAGACGCGCCCGCGAGCCTGGGAGGCGAGATCAAACAACAGATCTATAAAATAGGCGATGTGATCACCATGGGGACCACCACCTTGACCGTAGGCGGGATTGAATTCTCCCAGGGGCAGGAGTATTCCGAGCCCGCTGAAGGCTACGAATTCCTCGTAGTCGACTTGACCCTTGAGAATAAAGGTACTCAGGCAATCACCGTCTCCTCGTTGATGCAAATGACGGTCAAAGATGCCGACCACTATCAGTACAGCGTCGATCTCTTCGCCTCCATGCTGCTAGGCCAGGGCTCTCCTGATGGAGAGATCGCCGCGGGTGAAAAGCTGCGCGGTCAGGTCGGCTTCCAGGTGCCCGAAGACGCCGCCGGGCTGATGTTTGTCTTTGACGCCGGAGAACCGGGCCGATTCTTCGTCGCCCTGCAGTAAAAAACCGTTTGGAGTGCTAAACAACCAATGACCCAGGTTCATTCTTTCACCGACCCCCAGTACGTGCGCAAGCAGTACCAGGATGCCAGCAACCTCAACGCCCGCATCCGCCTGCACCAGGAATTCAGCACCAACCCGCAAAACTGGCAGCACTGGCTGTTTGACCGCTTCGCCTTCACTCCCAACTGCCGGGTGCTGGAACTGGGCTGCGGCGCAGGGACGCTGTGGATCGAAAACACCGCGCGCATCCCCGCCGACGCGCAAATCATTCTCTCCGACCTCTCAGAGGGCATGGTCGCGCAGGCTCACGCAGGGCTGCAGGCCGGGTATGCCAACTTGCAGTTCAAAACTATCGACGCCCAGGAAATCCCTTTCGAGGACGGGGGCTTTGACATCGTCATCGCCAGTTCCATGCTCTATCACGTCTCCGACCTGGAGAAAGCCCTGGGCGAAATCCGGCGTGTGCTAAAACCGGGCGGGCATCTATATGCCTCTACGGCAGGTCAGAACCACCTCAAAGAGATGCACGAACTGGTTGCTCGCTTCGACCCCCAGCTTGCCGCCTGGGGCAGCCTGCCCGCCGATTCGTTTACCCTTGAAAACGGAGCCGCCCGGCTCGGAGTATTCTTCTCCAGGATAACACGCCTCGATTATCCCAACGCCCTGGAAGTCACCGACGCCGAGGCGCTGGTAGCCTACCTCCTCTCAGGGCGCATCCATATGGAAGGCGAAAGGAAAGCCGAATTTGCCCGCTTTGTGCAGCAAACGCTGGCAGATCACGGGGGGATATTCCACGTCACCATCGAAGGCGGCGTATTTGATGCGGTAATGGCTTAAGCCGGTTCGGTGCTGCACGATCACGTCCGCCGCTATTCATTCAGATGGGCGATCATACGGCACATTGTGCAACGATTCGACATGTTTTGCCTCACCTCTGTGTCGACCAGGCCCAACCTTGCAGTTTTGTTATAAAGGTTGGGCTGTTTTCTCAGAAAACATCGTTGTCAAAGTATTATGCGGCTAGTATAATTTTCTTAACATAACTACTCAAGCCCTGGAAGGAAAGTTCCGAATTATTGGTGTGTGGGGGGGGGGGGGGCCCCCCCCCCC
>JAEXTI010000212.1 GCA_023406965.1 Chloroflexota bacterium | reverse complement strand
TGGGGCGCTGCCAGATCATTCTCACCACCGGCGGGCTGGGCCCCACCGTGGACGACCCCACCCGCGAGGCGGTGGCCCGCGCCCTGGGCGTGCCGACCGTTTTCTTGCCAGAACTGTGGGAACAAATCCTGCAGCGCTTCCAGCGCTACGGGAGGCAGGCTTCGGAGAACAACCGCCGCCAGGCCTATGTGCCCCAGGGGGCCATCCCGGTGGAAAATCCGGTGGGCACGGCCCCGGCGTTCATCTGCGAGGTGGGCGAAGCCTGCATCATCTGTGTGCCGGGCGTACCGCGAGAAATGGAGTACCTGATCGAGCATGTGGCCATCCCCTACCTGACCCGGCACTACCAGCTTTCGGGTACGATCAAGGCCCGCGTGCTGCACGCCGCGGGGATCGGCGAATCGGTGGTGGATGATTTGATCGGCGACCTGGAAATGCTGACCAACCCCACCGTGGGGCTGCTGGCGCATCCCGGGCAGGTGGATGTGCGCATTACGGCCAAGGCGGGGTCGGTGGAAGAGGCCGACCGGATGATTGAGGGCGTGGAAGCGACCGTGCGTGAGCGCTTGGGCGAAGCCATCTACGGCGCGGATCACGAAACACTGGAAAGCGCGCTGGCGCAGGAACTGGCCCGGCGCGGATGGGGGCTGGCGGTGCTGGAGTGCAACCTGGGCGGGGATCTGCGCGCCCGGTTGGAACGAGTCGCATTGCCCCAGGAACGCGCGGTGGTGGAAAGCGGGGACTGCCCTGACGAGGGCCTGAATGCCCGCCTGGCGGAAATGATGCGAGAGATGGGTGTTGAAGCCGGGCTGGCGGTAAATTTGCGCCCTGGGCCGGATAAACAAAACTTGACGCTGCTGGCGCGCTCTCCGCTGGGAGAGGCGCGGGCAGAACGATCTTATGGCGGCCCACCCACCCTGGGGGTTCCCTGGGCGGTGCACACCGCTCTTGACTTTATTCGCAGGACCTTAGTCACCCCGTTTGAGGGGAAAGAGGCATGATTTGCAGGTATTCGTGAGGCTATTCGCGCCCCACAAACACTGCTAAACTGGGAACAGTTACTCCGGACCTTAAGAAAGGAAACCCAATGAAAACTGTGGATGTGCTGTTGATACACGCGCACGTTTTGGCGATGGACGAGCCCTTGAACCAATATGAGGACGGAGCCGTGGCCGTGGCGGGCGATTCGATCGTGGCGGTTGGGCCGAGCGCCGAACTGGAAGCGCAATTTGAGGCGGCGGAAACGATTGACTGCGTCGGAAAGGTGCTCATGCCGGGGCTGGTCAACGCGCACACGCATGTGCCCATGACCTTGCTGCGCGGGCTGGCGGATGATCTACGCCTGGACGTGTGGTTGATGGGCTATATGATGCCGGTGGAACGTGAATTCGTTTCGCCGGAGTTTGTGCGGCTGGGCACGCAGTTGGCCTGCGCGGAAATGATCCGCAACGGCATCACCAGCTTTGCCGATATGTACTACTTTGAGGAAGACGTAGCCAAAGCCACCGCCGAGGCGGGCATGCGGGCGGTGTGTTCGCAGACTGTGCTCAAGTTTCCCAGCCCCGACGCGGGTTCTTATGAAGAGTCGCTGGCGTTGGCCCGCGAGTTCATTCAACGCTGGAAAGGCCACCCGTTGATCGTGCCTTCGGTCGCGCCCCATGCGCCTTATACTTGCACGGCGGAAATCCTGGCGGCTACTGCTGCCCTGGCGGTGGAATTTGACGTACCGCTGCATACGCATATTTCGGAGACCGCTCAGGAAGTGGAAAACATGCGCCACGAGCAGGGCATGCCGGTGGTGCCTTATGTCAAGAAACAGGGGCTGCTTGAAGCCAAGGTTTTGGCTGCGCATTGCGTGCACATCGATGAAGGCGAAATGCGCACCTTGATGCACGCCGGGGCGGGCGTGGCTCACAATCCTTCTTCCAACCTCAAGCTGGCCTCAGGCATTGCGCCCGTACCGCGCATGTTGGAGACCGGCCTGAACGTGGGCATTGGTACCGACGGGCCGGCCTCGAACAACGACCTGGATATGTTTGAAGAGATGCGCCTGGCGGCATTCGTTGCCAAGGGTGGCAGCGGCGACCCCACCGCGCTGCCGGCAGTCACGGCGGTGCTCATGGCCACGCGCATGGGCGCGCAGGCCATGCATATCGGCGATATCACGGGGTCGCTGGAGGCCGGTAAGCGCGCCGATTTGATCCTGGTAGATATTTCGCCGCTGCACAACGCGCCGCGCTTCCGTCGCGATCCGCAAGGCGCGTATGCCCAACTGGTCTATGCGGCGAAATCCACGGATGTGAGTGACCTGATGGTGAACGGGCGCTGGCTGATGCGAGAGCGACAATTGCTGACCTTGAGCGAGCCGGAACTGCTGCAAGCCGGGCAGGAATACGCCGGGAAGATCGATACCTTCTTGATCCAGCGCGAGCAGTCACTGCTGTCCAAGCTGATCGCCATCGGCGGGGCCAGCGAGGAAGAAAGCTTTGAAATTCAAATCAAGGCGCCCATCCCCGAGCGCGACACGCTGGTGCGGGCGCTCAACCAGCCCGAGATCAAGATTGTCCGCAAGCGGCATTACCGCGAGTATGACACCTACTTCCACTTCCCCGAGCCGGAAACCAGCCTGCTGCGCTTCCGCGAGGATCACTTTGTGGACGAGAAGGGCAACGTGACCAACGTGCGCTCACGATTGACCTTGCTGGGCACGCACGAGCACCAGTTGGAGCAGGTGGTGTTGTCGCGGGTGCGCTATTTTGCGCCCGCCACGCAAAGCCTGCGCTTCTATCGTGAATACTTCAGGCCGGACGGCGAGGTGGAGGTGGAGAAGGACCGCCTGCGCTACCTGGTTGTGTTCCGTGAGACCGAGTTTTTCATCAACATTGATCAGGTCAAGCACCCCGAGTTGGGCTGTTTTGTGGAGATCAAGACGCGCACGTGGAGCCGCAAGGATGCTCGCCGCAAGGCCGACCTGGCCAAAGAATTGATGGCTTACCTGGGCGCGAACGTGGAGCAGACCACGTTGGACGATTATCTTGACATGGTAAAATGAAGAAAGAAGGAGGGACGGGAATGGCTGCTTCTGAACCCATCCGAGTGTTGTTTGCCGGGGCCGAAGCCGCGCCGCTGGTGAA
>JAEXTI010000189.1 GCA_023406965.1 Chloroflexota bacterium | reverse complement strand
ATCTGTTAGTTAGACGCGCAGCGTTCCAAAAAGTTTAGGTTTTTTTGGGAGTTGTCGTGGTAGTTCCCATACTTTGCCTCCAAAATGTGGATTTCACCCCGCCGATTCTCGGTGGGACAAAAAACTGAGTCTTGACAGAACATTTGTTTTACTCTATACTGCTTTTAGAACAAAAGTTCAGATGTTCTAGTCAAACCATCTATGGCAGAGTTTACCTACCCCCCCCACACCCCGCGCCCGCTGTTCATCCAGCGGCCACCCCAAACCAGGCTGCGCATCCCGCGCTTCAGGGTGCCGGAACGCGTCCGGGTTCCCATGCCGCCTCCACCAACTCGCAACGAGCCTATCCGCCGCCCAGACTACGGCAGCCGGGTTAACCCCCTCCCGCGCGGCGTGATGCCCTCGGCTGTGACCACTGCGGTCGCGCCCAGTGCGGTTCCGCCTGCGCCTGCTCGCCCGGTTCCACCGGTTGTGTCTACCGCGCCCGCGGCATCTGCCACGCTCACCCCGCCGCCCACTTTGAATGAAGTGCTCGAGCGCTTGCGCGGGCTGCCGCCGCAAACGGCCATCCTGGGCGTGTGTGATGATCGCCTGCCCATTCTACTCGATCTGGCCGACCCCGCCCCCGGCGCGCTGCTGGTGGCCAGTGACCAGCGCGAGTACCGTCAGGCACTTCTGCGTGTGCTGGTGGAGACTTCGGCCATGCTTAACTCGCCGCGCAGCGTGCAGTTCCTGGTGCTCAGCTCCCACCCCGAAGAATGGCAGGAGCGTTTGCAGGACATGCAAATTGCGCGTCACTGCCTGGGCATCGAAAACATTTCCGAGGGCAATGCCGAGCGCTGGCTGATGAAATTGGCCGGGTGGACCGATCAGCGCCGCAAGGGCGCCGGCGGCGGCCCGGCGGTGCTGTTGGTGGTGGACGATCTCGCTGCCATGCTCGATCTGGAATACGATGCGCGGGTCAATTTTGACTGGTTGATCAAAGACGGCCCTTCGGTCAAAATCTGGCCGGTGGTGGCGATGGAAGCGCACCAGACGCCGCACCTCACGCGCTGGCTGCGCCTGTTCCGTAGCCGGGTCCTGGGACGTGCCTTTGACGAGAGTGTTTATCGCCAATTGGCGCCGCTCAACGAACAAGAATCGAAAAATTTTCTCGCGGAAGATCGCTTTGCGGTCAAGGTCGGGGACACCTGGCTCAAATTCCGCGTGCCCCTGGAATGAAAGGAGTCTCCTATGCGTACCGGAATGTTATGGTTTGATAACGACCCCAAGGCCGAATTGAGCGACAAGGTGCTGCGCGCCGCCGCTTACTATCAGAAGAAGTACGGCTTGCAGCCCAACCTGTGCTTCGTTCACCCCAGCATGCTGCCAGCCCCGTCTCCTCGCGCTGGGAGCATCGAGCTGCGCACCAGCAAACAGGTTCTTCCCAACCATCTCTGGTTGGGTGTGAATGACCCTGGCGCGGCTTGATTTAATAACTCATCTTTGGCAACCCTGGAGCATAGCCGTTTTGGATAGGCTAAACTCCAGGGTTGTTATTTGTAGGCAAAAGTGCCTGCTTACTCAGTCTCACCCTCACCCGCGCCGTCAATTTATCCTGGCGCGCCCGCCAGGGAATGTGTGACGGCGCGACCTCTCCCTTTGGGAGAGGTGGAAGAAAATTCTACCGGGTGATGACCGGCAGGAAAGAGACCGACTGTCGCACGCGGATCACTGCCGAAACGGGCCAGGTTTGCCCGCTGAGCAGCCCCTTCACCTCGCCGCTCACGGTCACCGGCCCGGAATATACACCCGGCGCGGGGGTGAGTTGGGCTGCCGGTAACACTGTGCCTCCGGCGGGCAGCGTGCCGTTCCAGGTGAGGGTGTGCGGCCCGGCGTTGTACACGAACCCCTCTGGCGGGCTACTCACATATTGCAATTCGGCAGGCAAATCCAACGTGACCTGCAAAGTTTCGTTCGCCACGCCCAGGTTGTTCACCGAAAGGGTCAGGGTTGCATTTTCACCGTCGTAGATCGTCGGGACATTGAACCACAGTTGCGGTTTGGGCTGCAGCAAAATCTCGGGCCGCAGGGTCAGCGGCACCTCCAGCAAATCCGGCACGCCCGGCAGGCCGATAAAAATGACGCCTTCCAACGTCACCGGTTCTGTGAAGGGGTAATCCGCATTATAGACCGCGTCAAAGTCCTCCGTCACCCCCGCCTGCACCGCGCCAAAGGGCAGGCTACGCAGGGCAATCTCACTGCCGCCCACTGCGCGGATGGTGATGTCAAACATGCCGATTCCGCCGGGTACGTCGTATCCATGTGCCATGACCCAATAATCCCCGTCCTGCGGGAAGCTGACCTTGACTTGTTCCTCCGGCCCGGCTGCGGCAGAATAGAAACGCAGCGAGTCGCGCCCGCACTCGAAATACCCGTTGCCATTGTCTTCAAATATATACAGGTCCAGGTCGCTTTCTTCGGGTTGGGCGTTGCTCAATGTCACATCCAGCAGGCCGCCATGCACGGGCAGCCCGCCCCCGGCCTGATTGTAGATCCAACTCCCGTCGCAAATGTTATAAGTCTCATCCTGGGTGATGGGCTGGTCCGCCATTTCGAGGCGCGGGCTGAAGCCGTAAGCCTGCACGCGCAGCCCGTCGGGAATGTCGCCCGTGGAAAGGAACTGGAAACTGCTGTTGCCGCTCAATCGGACCGGGTCCAGCGAGGTTACCGGCGCTGTCAGGTCGGAGGGCGAGGGCGATACCTGCACCTGGTACACGCTGCCCGATAACGGCTCGGAGAATTGGTCGCCGCCGTAGAGCACGTTGTGCAGCACCAGCATCCCTAATCCTTCGCGTACTTCTGTGCTCACCACTTCGCGGTTGTAGCCTGTGGTGGTCTCGCGGCGGAAGCGCCCGTTGTTAACATAGGCATCTGCGCTGCCGCCGGTGGCTTGCATGCCCGCCGGGCCGAAGAAATCGGGGGCTGCACTGCTGAATGCGTCTACTTCCGCGCCAAAAACCCACGAGTCCACGTCGGTGCGTAGCGAATTCCAGTGTATGTCGATCACCAGGCGGCTGTTTTCTCCTTGGCTGCCTTCCGGCACGTTGAAGTAAAAGGTGCGCCAATCGCCCGACTCGTAACGCCAGCGCCAGTCAAAACCACCCATCAGTTGTGCGTTTTCAAAGGGCCTGTCGGGGTCGGAGAGCGTTTGTCCAAATTG
>JAEXTI010000175.1 GCA_023406965.1 Chloroflexota bacterium | reverse complement strand
TGGAAACGATTGACTCCAAGGTGCTTCGTTTTCTAGTGGATAAGGGCGGTTTTGCTGCCAGCGCGATTGCCAAAATGCTTGAAAAGAAAGGCGGGCAATTGGTCGCGCCGCCGGAGGGTTTTTTCGTGACGGGCGAGCGGGGGCCACTCAAAGATAGCGAATGGGAACGTGCCGCCGCCTGGTCAAAGAGTCTTGTGTCAAAATTGTCTGCATAATCCTAAAAAGAACCTATGAACACATCACGATCTTTCTATACTAAAAAACTCTCTTTGCTCTTCGCCCTCTCCATTACTGTCGCTGGCCTGATGTCCGCACTCTCACTGGCCGGCCTGTTCTTCCCTACATCCCTTTATCCCACCGTGGATCTGCGGAACTCGTCTATTCCGACGGATGTTATCAACCTGGTTATCGGCTTGCCCATCCTGCTTATTGCCATGATACTGGCACAACGCGGCATGCTGATTGGCCTGCTCTTCTGGCCGGGAATGCTGCTTTTTGTGGCCTACCATGCTATCGCTTTCGCGGCGGGCGTCCCATTCACCTGGCAATTCTTTCTCTATCTGGTTCTGGCGGTGATGAGTGTGTACACGCTGGTACGCCTGCTCGCCGGCCTGGACACGTCTGCCATACGGCAAAGGCTACAAGGCAAGGTGCATGAGCGTGTCAGCGGGGGCGCGCTGGTTGGTCTGGGCTTGCTCTTTGCAGGGCTGGTTGTGCAAATCGTGACAGATCCTGCCGCGGCGCCATCGCAAGTGGCGACGGGGGTGGCCGATTTGACCATCATCCCACTCCTCTTGACAGGGGGCATCCTGCTCTGGCGGCGGCATGCCTGGGGCTACGTTGCCGGCGCGGGACTGCTGTTTATGATGAGCATGTTGTTCGTTGGCCTACTCGTCTTTTTCATCTTGCAACCTTTTGTCGCTGGTGTCTCATTCCCGTTAGACGATTTTGTCGCCATTGCGGGAATGAGTGTGTTCTGTTTCGTTCCGTTTGGGTTGTTTTTGCACGGAATCCGGAAGGCAGATTAGCGTTCAACAGCATCGCCGGTTGAACACTTACAAAGATGAGCTATACGATCCATCCCGGCTCCATCAAGGCGAAAGTCCGGATGTCTTCCGTCACCAGTCCTTATCGCTGCGGTAGGAATCGATCAACTGCTGCTTGCGCTCTTCCGGCAGCCAACTCGAATGGATGCCCTGCAGGATCACGCTGCGAACTTCCTCACGGGAAAAGCCCAGGCGTTCTTCCAGCAGGCGGTACTCTTCCGCCAGGCTGTTTCCGAACATCTTCGGGTCGTCGCTATTGACGGTTACCGCCAGGCCGCGCTCGAAGTAGCGCCGGATGGGGTGGTCATCGATGGTAGGCACAGCTCCGGTGCGTACATTTGAAAGCGGGCACATTTCCAGCGCAATCTGTTTTTCGGCTAGGTAATCCAGCAGGCGATCATCTTCTCCAGCACGCGTGCCGTGGCCGATGCGCTCTACATGTAATGCGCGGAGCGCGCCCCATATGCTTTCCGCGCCCGCGACCTCGCCGGCGTGCGCTGTAACGTGGAGACCCATTTTCCGCGCCTGCTCATATACCTTCTGAAAAGGTTCCGGCGGATACTTTTGCTCTGAGCCGCCAATACCAATTCCAATAATACCCTGGTCGCGCGCCTCAGCCAGAGCAGGCAGTACCGAGGCGGCTTTTTCCACACCCCAATCCCGCCCAAAATCGCAGATGAGTTGGATTTCTGTACCTGGAACACGGTCGAGCCCCGTGCGGATGGCTTCAGCCAGCCCTTGCACCGTGAGACCGATATCGAGGTAGTCAAGCGGCGAGAAGAAAACTTCCGCATAGCGGATATTCTGCCGGGCGAGGTCTTGAGCAAAAGCCTCGGAGAAGAACGTGAAGTCTTCATACTCACGCAGGAACTGGTTTTTCCAGATCCAGGTCTCAATGAAATGCGGGAAGTCGCTGTAGGTAAAGCGGCGTTTCAGCGCGTCGATATCTGGAACTGAAGGCTCTCCGCCGTATTTTTGCATCAGCACCCACAGCGTTTCTAGGGGAATGGCGCCTTCCAGGTGCAGGTGAAGCTCAACTTTTGGAACGCGTTCGTACCAATCGGTTTTGGATGAGGGTGACATGTTACTATCCTGTGAATTCAAGATGATCATGATATTGTATCAAAAAAGGCGCCATCACCCGGACTAGCTATTACCTTACACCCTGGTTTCGATTCGCCTAAGCTCAAAATCAACCCCCAGAAACCATTGTTTCTCCGCGTTTCTGGCTTGTGCAAGCTGGCTTTTTGGTTATACAATGGTTATATAACCACAGGCAAGATGATGAATTCAAGCGGGTGTTGAGGCTTAAATTCCAAATAACCGGGCTCATTTGCTAAAACGGCTTCGTCCAACTCGGATTGATGCGGCGGCGCTGGATACCGATGTTTTGGCTTTATCTCTTTCCGCCACATCAATCCTTAAATCGTTGGGTGGCATTTCTAAAATGTAGTACCGGATATTGTTGCAATTCAGAGCTTGTAAATAAAAGTCACACTATTTGGAAACTAATCCCTGGCAAGATCTCTACAGTAATCACCCGGATCGATATGATTGTCTGGTGCAAGCCGAAGACTATCAAGCTCATCTCCTCGCAGCCCTGCATGAGTTGTGTCCCATAGAGAATTCTCAAGTTCTTGAATTAGGTGCGGGCACGGGTCGCATCACAGCGCAGTTGCTGCCCTATGTTAGGCAGATTTGTGCATTCGATCTTACGCCCGCCATGATTCATCTGGCTCATCAAAGGCTTAAACAGTCCGGAGCTTCTAATTGGTCTCTCGCCATTGCCGACAGCCGAGCTATACCGATTGCAGCCAAATCCGCAGATATTGCCATTGAGGGCTGGAGTTTTGTGCAGATCATGACTTGGCACCGGGAACGTTGGCAACAGGAAGTTGGACTGGCAATTCAGGAGATGTTGCAAATTCTCCGACCAGGTGGGACAGCGATTTTAGTGGAAACACTGGGTACTGGTGAAACGGAACCGCATCCGCCTGTTCTATTCCAAACAGCCTATGATTACTTTGAACGCGAGTGGCAGTTCTCGTCGAGATGGATCCGAACCGATTATTGTTTTACAACCCTCGAACAAGCCCATCAAGTTGTGAGCCCGATCTTTGGCGAAGCGATGCTGGAACGAACTCATCAATCCGAAGCAGGGATTATTTTGCCTGAGTGTACTGGAATATGGTGGCGCTCTGTATAATACCTGCCACCCAACACCGCGTTTGCGTGCGGCACCTACGGCGAGCATTTCGCGCAGCGTGGCTTCGAGTTTTCCTGCTCCCAAGCAGAATCCACGCCGCCCACACGTAGGTAAACCGTTGGCTGCTTTCACCTGATTAGGGAAAAGGGTTAAGGGATATGAAGGTTATGCAATCTTTTGAGAATAAAGTCGCGGTGATTACGGGGGCGGCATCTGGCATTGGTAGAGCCTTGTCTATTCAGTTGGCGAACATAGGAGCTAGAATAGCGATAGCTGATGTCGACGAGGAACAGCTGAAACAGTCTTCTGAAGAGATCCTCCGTCTGGGAGGTACAGTTAGCTGGCACGTGGTCGATGTTTCAGACCGCACTGCAATGTATAACTTTGCCGAGGCTGTTGTGAGTCAGTATGGGGCAGTCCACATTGTGGTCAATAATGCAGGGGTCGCCTTAAGTAATGTCACGGTCGAAGATCTGGCGTACGAAGACCTGGAATGGGTTTTGGGAATCAACTTGTGGGGGGTCATATACGGCACCAAAGCGTTCTTGCCCCATTTGCTGAGACAATCACAAGCCAATCTAGTTAATATTTCCAGCATTTTTGGACTGACTGCATCTGCCAAAGCGGCGGCCTATTCGACAAGCAAGTTTGCCGTTCGTGGGTTCACTGAAGCCTTGCGTGACACTCCCCAGCCGCTAAAGCGGCGGGGCTTCTTGGGACAGCCTTAGCCCAATGGCTGTGCTTTCGTCCCAAAGGGCGTGTCCCGCCCTTCTCAGAATATTACACGCTGCATTCACATCTCGATCTAGCGAAAGACCACAGGAACAATCGACCCAACGATCCGCTAACGTGAGGTCCGCAAATACCGCTCCGCACGAAGAGCATGTCTTGGAGGTGTTGGCAGGGTTCACGAAAACCACCTCGCGGCCAGCATCCACCGCTTTGCTCACGAGGCGCATTTTCAGATATCCCCAGCCCGCGTCCAATATGCT